>NZ_PQVS01000013.1:0-127041 GCF_002922995.1 Lelliottia sp. 7254-16 | reverse complement strand
CGCGGTGGTCCCACCTGACCCCATGCCGAACTCAGAAGTGAAACGCCGTAGCGCCGATGGTAGTGTGGGGTCTCCCCATGTGAGAGTAGGGAACTGCCAGGCATCAATTAAGTGAAGAGGTCATCCGCAAGGATGGCCTTTTTGCGTTTTTGTCCTTTCTCAAAAATCCTCCAAACATACTGATCTCATTAAAACTCAGCGCAGAATACTGCTCCTGTCATAGCTTTTATAGCTTCTGGAACGTACAGATCAGGTGATTTAAAGGAGGAATGTTGGCAATGCTCAGGCAAGAAGAGTGGATATTTTACGTTGGTGGGGGCGGCCAAAACTACCGAATCCCCAAAAGCAAAAAACCAGCCCGTAGGCTGGTTTCTTTAAATAGTGGTGCCCGGACTCGGAATCGAACCAAGGACACGGGGATTTTCAATCCCCTGCTCTACCGACTGAGCTATCCGGGCAACGGAGCGCATTAAACCCTAATCCCGTTTGCCCGTCAACCCTAATTCGGGAAAAGCTGTTCAACTGCTTAACTTTACGGCAATCTGTCGGTTCCCGCAGCGAAATTGCACAAATCTTCCAGACAAAGGTCGTGCGAAACAGCAATGCTGGCAGTTGAGAGGAGGGCGGTATGGCGAACGACTGGCTTGAGCTACGTCAGCATGCAGATACAGGTATTGAAACCATTAAAGCGCACTTTGAAGGCCATGCCTTCGACCCGCACTGGCACGACAGCTATCTGGTGGGCATCACGCTTTCTGGCACCCAGCAGTTCCATTGCCGTCGCGAACGTCACCGGAGCCATCCGGGTGATGCCTTTTTGCTTGAACCCGGTGAAATCCACGATGGCGATGCACCGGTCGATGGTGGCTTCACCTATCTGACGTTCTACCTTGACGAGCAGTGGCTGAACAACACGCTACACGGGCTATATGAATCGACCCCCGGTAGTTATTCCCTGCATTTTGCGCAAACACTAACGCGCGAGCCGCAGCTGGTTCGTTCCATCGGTGAGACATTTAACTCATTGCATCAGGATGAAATGAAAATCGTCCAGCAGAGTACGATGGATAACTTACTGGCGCAGATCACCTCCCATTGCCACTGGCGGAAAAAGTTGCCCTCGCAGCTGCAAAGCGCGGCGGTGGCACATCGGGCACGCGATTACCTGTATGCCCATATGGGCGAAAATCTTGGGCTGTCAGATCTGGCGCGCGAGACGGGAACCGACCGCTTTACCCTGACTCGCTGTTTTAAACGCGAGTTCCACCTGGCACCGCACGCCTGGCTAATTCAGCTTCGACTGGCGAAAGCCCGTCAGATGCTGGCGCGTGGAGATCAGCCTGTGGCGGTAGCCGCATCGCTCGGTTTTGCCGACCAGAGCCATCTTGGGCGCTGGTTTCAGCGGGCCTATCGCATCACTCCTGCCCATTACCGAAAGTTGTGCACAAACCTTCCAGACGTTTCCAGTAAATAGCGGCACAGTCAGAGCTCCAAAAATAAGGAGCTACCTGTGAATCTGATGCCGTTTCTGCTGTTTGCTTTTGTCGCCTCGATAACACCAGGCCCGACCAACATCCTCATTCTGACCAATAGCCAGCACTATGGCGTGAAGGCGACCCTTCCCGCCCTTGTGAGCGGCTGTGTTGCAGCCAGCGCCATCGTGCTGGTCTCCGGTGCAGGTGCCGGAGAAATCCTGCGCCAGTACCCTCTAATTCGTCAAATGATGAGCTGGGCGGGTGTGCTGTGGTTAAGCTGGATGAGCTGGCAGCTGTTCAGTGCGCCAGCGGCAAATCTGACCAACGGTTCGTATCATCGTTTTACGGCGCGTGCGGCCGCGCTATTACAGGTGGTCAACCCAAAGACATGGATGATGGCACTGGCAGTGGTGAGCCTGTTTGCGCCGGTGGGAGATCACACGTTGCGGGACGTCGCGCTGATGGCGCTGTGGTTCTTAGTGATTTCGATTGGATGTCTGATGTGCTGGGCGTGGCTGGGCAAGGCGGTGAACCGCGTGTTTCGCACCACCGTGGCGATGGTGCGATTTCAACGCGTAATGGCCCTGTGCTTGCTTGTTTCTGCGTGGGCTGGGATGCTGGCTTAAGTCAGTGCGCCACCCATGCGGCACTGGGCAAAACGCAGAATATCTTCCGCCAGACGGTGTGCTGTTTCGACGTCAGTCAGACTGCGGTTGACCAGCATACGGCTCAGGCAGCCTTCCAGCACCAGTTCCATCTGTTTGGCCACCATCGCCGGATCGTCGACTTCTAGCGTCGTGAGCAGCTCGTGCGTAAAGTCGTGAGCGGCGCTTTTCTGCTGATCAGCCAACTGATGGATTGGATGGCCCGGATCGGGATAAAAAGTACAGGCAGCGATAAACAGGCAGCCCGGATAGCGATTATTACGAACGCAATCCGCCAGCGCAGTGTAGCGCGCCAACACTTTCTGCTCTGCCGTCAGCTCTTCGTTCAGCATCAGCTGTCTGCGCCAGATGTCCACTTGCTGGCTAAGGTAACGCAGGGCGTCGTAAAGCAGCGCCTCTTTGTCTGGCCAGAAGCGCCTAAGTTCATCCAGAGGATAATCGATGCGTTCGGCGACCATCTCAAGCGTGGTATTGGCGATCCCTTGTACTTCAAGTAATTGCAGGGCTTGCCCCAGTACGTCTTCACGTTGCACGGTTTTCTCCTCCCAATGCTAACGGTTTCTCCCGTTAACAGTGTCGTTTACGGCTGGCGATCGCGCAAATGTGCGCTGAATGCGGTTGCGTCCATAAATCCGGTCACACGCCCGGCGGGCTGCTCTTTGCCCTGTTCATTAAAGAACAGAATAGTCGGCAGGCCGAGCACGTTGAGTTCCTTCAGCAGGGCCTTGTCCTGCGCATTATTGGCCGTTACGTTAGCCTGCAACAGAACGGTATCTTTCAGCGCGTTTTGCACCTGCGGATCGCTGAAAGTGTATTTTTCGAACTCTTTACAGGCCACGCACCAGTCGGCGTACAGATCGAGCATCACCGGTTTGCCTTTAGCCTGCGCCAACGCGGTATTCAGCTCATCAACGCTGCTGATTTGCGTGAAGTTAAGATGTGCCTGTGTTTGAGCTGTCGTCGCGCCAAACGCCCAGTCCTGAAGCGGACGCGCACTTACCAGCGCAGCGGCAAGCAGAACAATCTGCACCATCCGCATCCACGGCTTTTGCGCGGACAGGCTAGTGATAAATGCCCAAGCGAAGAACGCAACGCCAAGAATGGCCCACAAACGCATCCCCCAGATATCGCCAATCACACGCTCCAGCAAGAATACCGGCAGGGCAAGAATCACAAAACCGAACGCCGTTTTCACCGTCTCCATCCACGGACCGCTTTTCGGCAACAGGCGATTGCCGAACACGGTGACCAAAATCAGCGGCAAGCCCATGCCCAGCGCATAGAGATAGAGTGTCCCGCCGCCGAACCACATATTCCCGCTCTGGGCGATGTACAGCAGGATGGCGCTCAGCGGTGCGGTGGTGCAGGGTGAGCAGATCAACCCGGCGATCGCCCCCATCACGAACACGCCGCCAGCAGAACCGCCCTGTTGACGATTGCTCATCAGCGTTAAGCGCGTCTGCAGGGACGACGGCAATTGCAGCGTGAACAGCCCAAACATCGACAGTGCCAGCAGGGTAAAGACTACTGACAGCCCGATGAGCACGTAAGGATGCTGAAGTGCGGCCTGAAACTGAAGCCCTGCAGCAGCCACCACAAGGCCAAGTGCGGTATAGGTCAGCGCCATTCCCTGCACATAGATAAAGGCCAGCAGCAGCGCACGGGCGGTGGATAAACGCTGTTTACCGCCGAGAACGATACCGGAGATAAGCGGGTACATCGGCAATACGCATGGCGTAAAGGCGATGCCGATCCCGATCAATAACGCCCAGAACGCAGAGAAAGGGAGTTCCGCGCTCTTTTCACTCGGTTCCTGAGAAGGGGGCGCAGAAGGCGCCGCCACGACTTCACTCAGCGGCACCACTTTGGTTTCCGGCGGATAACAGAATCCTGCATCAGCGCAGCCCTGGTACGTCACCGTCAGCGTCGCCCCCTGGCTTGCCTGACTTACCGTAAGCGGCACACTCAACTGATGGCGGTAGATTTCGCTTTTGCCGTAGAACTCATCTTCGTGCCACTCGCCCGCAGGCAGCTGAGGCTCGCCAATCGTCGCATTCGCTGGGGTGAAACTGACCTGCTTGCGATACAGGTAGTACCCGTCTTTGACCTGCCAGTTCAAATTCAGATCGTGCTGGTTTTGCTGGAAGTCGAAAACAAACGCCTGGTCGGCAGGGATGAAAGTAGAGCGGCCGGGCGCGTCAAACAATCCGGCAAAAACTGACGTGCTGCACAGCAGCAAGATCAGCGTAAAGAAGCGTTGAGCCATGAGAGATAATCGTTATCGCCGTGGACGACTGGCAGCACCAGCAGTTCCGGGGTTTGGTAAGGATGATGAGATTTGAGGCAATCAAGAAGAGCCTGTTGATGCGCGACGTTGGTTTTCAGCAGCATCTGGACTTCATACTCCTGTTCCAGCTTGCCTTCCCAGTAGTACATCGAGGTGGCACCGGGAAGAATAGTCACGCAGCCCGCGAGCTGTTCTGCCAGCACTTTGGCGGCAAGCTCCTGGGCAGTGGCTTCATCGGGTGCGGTACAGAGTACAACGACAGCGTCAGGTGTATTCACTACTCGACCTCCTCATCGTGAAAAAAATACTATATCACGCTGGGCCAAGGGGTATGAATGAATCGGGCCGCTAAGCGGCCCGATGATAACTATTTCTACATCTACAGTATTTTAGAGAATAAAACTGCCAATGACGAAGCCGAAGCAGACAGAGAACACCACGCCCATCGTGCCCGGAATAAAGAACGGATGGTTAAACACGAAGCGCCCGATACGGGTGGTGCCGGTATCATCCATCTGCACCGCCGCGACCAGCGTCGGGTAGGTTGGCAGAATAAACAGGCCGGAAACGGCGGCAAAGGAAGCAACCGCCGTCAGTGGAGAGACGTTCAGCGCCAGCGCCATCGGCATCAGCGCCTTGGCGGTTGCAGCCTGAGAGTACAACAGCGCGGAGGCCACAAAGAAAATGACTGCCAGCAACCACGGATGACCCTGAATGACCGAGCCCGCTGTCTCTTTAATCCAGTCGATATTGTTAGAAACGAAGGTATCGCCGAGCCATGCCACGCCGAGGATACAGATACAGGCACTCATCCCCGCTTTAAAGGTACTTGAGCTGAGAATGCTGTCCGTTTCCACACCGCACAGCACGGTGGTTAGCGTCGCAACGCTCAGCATAATAATCAGGATTGCGTTAGTCGTGTTCATCAGCGGTGTTGCGACCAGGCCGAGACTTGGGCTGTTGACGATGGCATAAATCACCACGCACACCACGCCGAGCAGGAACAGCAGTACCGACAGTTTGGCGCGCGGTTTGATCTCCACTTTGTTTTCGCCGCGCAGCTCAATTAAACCTTCTTCAAGACGTTTCAGGTATACCGGATCGTCGGAAAGTTTAGAGTTAAACATCATGGTGACCAGGAACGACATCAGCAGCACGGCCAGCAGCGTCGATGGGATCACCACGGAGAGCAGATGGATGTAGCTTACGCCGTGGCCTTCCATCACTGAGGACATGTAAACCACCGCAGCGGAAATCGGCGAGGCAGTGATCGCAATCTGCGCGGACACGACGGCGGTCGACAGCGGACGGCACGGTTTGATGCCTTGCTCTTTCGCCACTTCGGCAATAACCGGGAGTGTTGCGAGGGAGATGTTGCCGGTACCGGCAAAAATAGTCAGGAAGTAGGTGACAATTGGCGCAAGGATCGTGATGTACTTAGGGTTTTTGCGCAGTAACTTTTCGGTTTGGTTAACCAGATAATCCAGGCCACCCGCGATCTGCATCGCCGAGATCGCTGCAATCACCGCCATGATGATGAAGATAACGTCAAACGGGATTTTCCCCGGTGCGACACCAATGGCTGCGAGTACCAGCACGCCGAGCCCGCCAGCATAACCGATACCAATCCCCCCTAGTCTGGCGCCGAGAAAAATCGCGGCCAAAACGATAATCAGCTCAATGACAATCATAATCGCTTCCTTGAATGTTAGATGTTGGATACATAAATGTTATTTTTGTGATGTCCTATAAAAGCAAAAAGGCACGTCACAAGTGACGTGCCTTTCGGAAGTTTAACCCGAACTGTTATTGTTCGCTTTCATCGGTATAACGTTTCGCTTTGTAGGCCGGGTGCATCAGGTTTTGCGCCGAGAAGATATCATCCAACTCAGCTTCTGTCAGCAGTCCACGCTCAAGCACGACTTCGCGCACGCTCTTACCGGTTTCAGCACAAATCTTCCCGACGATATCGCCGTTGTGGTGGCCAATGAACGGGTTCAGGTAAGTGACGATGCCGATAGAGTTATAGACGAAGCTTTCGCACACTTCTTTGTTTGCCGTAATACCGTTAATGCATTTTTCCAGCAGGTTGTAGCACGCGTTGGTCAAGATATGGATGGACTCAAACATTGCCTGGCCAATCACCGGTTCCATAACGTTCAGCTGCAGCTGACCCGCCTCGGAGGCCATGGTCACGGTAATGTCGTTCCCGATGACTTTGAAGCACACCTGGTTCACCACTTCTGGCACTACCGGGTTCACTTTGGCTGGCATGATGGACGAACCGGCCTGCAACTCTGGCAGGTTGATTTCGTTCAGGCCAGCGCGTGGACCGGAAGAGAGCAGGCGCAGGTCATTACAGATTTTGGAGAGTTTAACCGCCAGACGTTTCAGCGCACTGTGCACCATGACGTAAGCGCCACAGTCGGAAGTCGCTTCGATCAGGTCTTCCGCTGGCACAACCGCCAGATTAGACACTTCTGCCAGTTTCTGCACTGCCAGCTGTTGGTAACCGTCTGGGGTGTTCAGGCGAGTCCCGATGGCGGTCGCGCCAAGGTTGACTTCCAGCAGCAGCTCGGAGGTGCGCAGGATGTTGCGGGTCTCTTCGTTCAGCAGCACGTTGAACGCGTGGAACTCCTGGCCGAGGGTCATCGGCACCGCATCCTGCAACTGGGTACGGCCCATTTTCAGAATGTCCTGGAACTCAACGGCTTTACGCTGGAAGCCATCGCCCAGTTGGTTAATCGCGTCAATCAGTTTCACCACGGAGGCATAAACGGCGATACGGAAACCGGTCGGATAGGCGTCGTTGGTGGACTGGCACTTGTTAACGTGGTCGTTTGGATTGAGGTACTGGTACTCACCTTTCTGGTGGCCCATCAGTTCAAGACCGATGTTAGCCAGAACCTCGTTGGTATTCATGTTCACGGATGTGCCCGCGCCGCCCTGATAGACGTCAACCGGGAACTGGTCCATGCATTTGCCGTTATTCAGCACTTCATCACACGCGGCGATGATGGCATTTGCAGCGCTTTTCGGAATGGTTTGCAGCTCTTTGTTTGCCAGGGCTGCGGCTTTCTTCACCATCACCATGCCACGCACAAACTCAGGGATGTCACTGATTTTGTTGTTGCTGATGTAAAAGTTTTCAATCGCTCTCAGAGTGTGAATACCGTAGTAGGCATCCGCTGGAACTTCCCTGGTACCCAACAAATCTTCTTCGATACGAATGTTGTTTAACATGTGAACCTTCTTTTAAAGCGGCCGATGGATTGTACTAAACACACAGTAGATATGTGGTTTTCAATATTTGCTGACCGACGATTATTCCCTCAATCAGCCAGATACTCGAGATCATATGCTGATGATAGCGAATTGCCGTAATCTGGATCACTTATTATCGCCCTCATCTCATGATAATTATTAATCTGTGAAATGAATCACCGCCTGAATATTTCCAGAAAAAATATCCGTGCAAACCGATTGAAATTTGGCTAACCGTCTCCATTTCAGAAAGACGCGAATCGCAAACCCATTCGGACAGAGGCCAGAGGCGTCTGCCACACAGGAGAAACCAGTGCGCTGGATACCTTTTATTGCCATTTTTCTCTATGTTTACATTGAGATTTCTATTTTTATCCAGGTCGCCCACGTGCTGGGTGTCCTGCTGACCCTGATCCTGGTGATATTCACGTCGGTGATAGGTATGTCGCTGGTGCGTAATCAGGGTTTCAAAAATTTCCTGTTAATGCAGCAAAAAATGGCGGCGGGAGAGAGTCCTGCGGCGGAGATGATCAAAAGCGTGTCGCTGATTCTTGCCGGTCTGCTGCTGATTCTGCCGGGCTTCTTCACCGATTTCATTGGTCTGTTACTGCTGTTGCCGCCGGTGCAAAAACTGCTGACCATGCGACTGTTGCCGCATCTACGCTTTAACCGTATGCCTGGCGGGGGATTTAGCACCGGTCCGGGGAACGGGGAAACCTTTGACGGAGAGTACCAGCGCAAGGACGATCAGCACGACCGTATTGATCATAAAGACGACCGTTGATATGTGTTGCCCGGTGGCACTGCGCTTACCGGGCCTACGGTTTGTGCTCTTGTAGGCAGGATAAAGCGCAGCCGCCATCCGGCAATTAAACCGCACCACGCTTCGGCAAGAACCCCCACAGCCCCGCCAGCATCACGATGGCATACAAACTCTTCCAGCCAATCATTACCAGCAGAAGTAAACACAGTACCCCGCCGATGACCGCCAAAACGTTAAAGCGTCCTTTCAGTAATCGACACCCTGCCAGCATGCACAGCAGATAAATCATGATGAAAATGCCGTTGGCGTAAACGATCAGCGCGTCCAGATTGATGTTCAGCCAGTAGATACCCAACGTGCTCAGCACGCAGCAGCCCAGCACCGCGTTCAGTGCATTCAGCGGCAATTGACGTTTTGACAGGCGCGACAGGCGACTCTCCGGTTTGTACTGCGCCTGGGACCAGACCAGGCGGGCGAAACTCTGAATATAGATGTTCAGGCTGGCGAAGCAGGCGAGATAACCAATCACGCAGGCAATCCACAGAGCTTTGACACCAAACAACTGCACCACAATACCAGGTAGCGAAGCCGCCGCAGCCGCCTCAGCGCTGTAAGCGTTGAAATGCAGCACCAGCACCGTACAGGCCCAGTAAACCGTTCCCGCCAGCAGCAGGCCAATCATCAGGGCGCGGGGGAAATCGCGCTCCGGCTGTTTGAATTCCGACGCCAGATGAGCAAACGCCTCCAGCCCGACAAAACACCAGAACATCACCGAGAGTGCGGCGAAGAGCTGAGAATGATCGACGTCGGTGATGGCCGGGAAGGGAATTTCGCCGACATGGATGTCGCCTGCCCACCAGATGGCAGCAATCAGCGCGACGATCAGCACCGCAACCAGCGTTTGCAGATTGGCGCTGGAGCTGGCGCCGCGCGAACCCACCCACCAGACGATCGCCAACGTACCCAGCTCGGCAAACAGCAGCTGTTCGTCGTGCCAGCCAAACAGCGCCTGACCAAAACCGGTTGCAATATGCAGGGCGGCAGGAAGACCAACAGGAATGACCGACAGAAAAAGCCAGCCGGTGACGCGCTCCAGCCGTGGGCCAAACGCCATGCCGACAAAATGCGCCACGCCGCCGGCGCTGGGGAAATGTCGCCCGAGCGTCGCAAAGACAATTGCAATCGGGAACACCAGCACAATCAACACTGGCCACGCCCACAGACTGTCATTGCCCGCCACCAGTGCCGCCAGCGCAGGTACGGCAAATACTCCGGTTCCTAACAAGGAGGTGGAGAGTAAACCAACACCCTGCGCCAGCCCTAGCTCCTGTTTGAGTCCACTCATCGACGTCGTCCTGCCACCATCAAAAGAGAGGCGATGGTAACACTTTCACAAATTTTTTTTCGCCTGCCCCTTGAAGGGGCAAAATCCGACCCCCATCTCTCAGGGCACCAGTCGGTAAACCTTTTACGGCCCGGCGTCTTCCATAACTGATAATGACTTTCTCAAAGGAGAGCTATCAATGAGTATTCGTCCGTTACATGATCGTGTGATCGTCAAACGTAAAGAAGTTGAAACCAAATCTGCGGGCGGCATCGTTCTGACCGGTTCTGCAGCAGCCAAATCAACTCGTGGCGAAATCATCGCTGTCGGTAAGGGCCGCATCCTGGAAAACGGTACAGTGCAGCCGCTGGACGTTAAAGTTGGCGACATCGTGATTTTCAACGATGGCTACGGCGTGAAATCCGAGAAGATCGACAATGAAGAAGTGTTGATCATGTCCGAAAGCGACATCCTGGCAATTGTTGAAGCGTAATCCGCGAAACGATACTGAACGAATTTGAGGAAATAAGAACATGGCAGCTAAAGACGTAAAATTCGGTAACGACGCTCGTGTGAAAATGCTGCGCGGCGTAAACGTACTGGCAGATGCAGTAAAAGTGACCCTGGGCCCGAAAGGCCGTAACGTGGTGCTGGATAAATCCTTCGGTGCACCAACCATCACTAAAGATGGCGTTTCCGTTGCACGTGAAATCGAACTGGAAGACAAATTCGAAAACATGGGCGCGCAGATGGTGAAAGAAGTTGCCTCTAAAGCGAACGACGCTGCAGGCGACGGTACCACCACCGCGACCGTGCTGGCTCAGGCGATCATCGCTGAAGGCCTGAAAGCTGTTGCTGCGGGCATGAACCCAATGGACCTGAAGCGCGGTATCGACAAAGCGGTTATCGCCGCTGTTGAAGAGCTGAAAGCCCTGTCCGTTCCATGCTCCGACTCTAAAGCGATTGCTCAGGTTGGTACCATCTCCGCTAACTCCGACGAAACCGTAGGTAAACTGATCGCTGAAGCGATGGACAAAGTCGGCAAAGAAGGCGTGATCACCGTTGAAGACGGTACCGGTCTGGAAGACGAACTGGACGTGGTTGAAGGTATGCAGTTCGACCGCGGTTACCTGTCCCCATACTTCATCAACAAACCAGAAACGGGTGCTGTTGAGCTGGAAAGCCCATTCATCCTGCTGGCTGACAAAAAAATCTCCAACATCCGCGAAATGCTGCCAGTTCTGGAAGCCGTTGCGAAAGCAGGCAAACCACTGGTTATCATCGCTGAAGACGTTGAAGGCGAAGCGCTGGCGACTCTGGTGGTTAACACCATGCGTGGCATCGTGAAAGTGGCTGCGGTTAAAGCACCTGGCTTCGGCGATCGCCGTAAAGCTATGCTGCAGGACATCGCAACTCTGACCGGCGGTACCGTGATTTCTGAAGAAATCGGTATGGAACTGGAAAAAGCGACCCTGGAAGATCTGGGTCAGGCGAAACGCGTTGTGATCAACAAAGACACCACCACCATCATCGATGGCGTGGGTGACGAAGGCGCAATCCAGGGCCGTGTAACTCAGATTCGCAAGCAGATCGAAGAAGCAACTTCTGACTACGACCGTGAAAAACTGCAGGAGCGCGTAGCGAAACTGGCAGGCGGCGTTGCAGTGATCAAAGTCGGTGCTGCTACCGAAGTTGAAATGAAAGAGAAGAAAGCTCGCGTTGATGATGCCCTGCACGCAACTCGTGCTGCGGTAGAAGAAGGCGTTGTTGCTGGTGGTGGTGTGGCGCTGGTTCGCGTTGCCGCTAAACTGGCTGGCCTGACTGCTCAGAACGAAGATCAGAACGTGGGTATCAAAGTTGCGCTGCGCGCAATGGAAGCGCCACTGCGTCAGATCGTGTCCAACGCCGGTGAAGAGCCATCTGTTGTGACCAACAACGTGAAAGCAGGCGAAGGTAACTACGGTTACAACGCAGCAACTGAAGAATACGGCAACATGATCGACTTCGGTATTCTGGACCCAACGAAAGTGACTCGTTCTGCTCTGCAGTACGCGGCCTCTGTAGCGGGTCTGATGATCACCACCGAATGCATGGTCACCGACCTGCCGAAAGGCGATGCTCCTGACTTAGGTGCAGGCGGCATGGGCGGTATGGGTGGTATGGGCGGCATGATGTAATTTGCCCCACGCCCTGCATCCTTCAGGCTGCAGATGCGTTGGCTGCGTTCGTGAACCCCAGTCACTTACTAGAGTAAGCTCCTGGGGATTCACTCACTTGCCGCCTTCCTGCAACCAGAATGATTTGGGCGTTCGTGCTCCCAGAATTGAAAAACCCTCAGGCAGAAATGTCTGGGGGTTTTTCTTTTGGTCATCTTTTTAGTATAAGATTTACACACGGACAACTCTTGTCCAGCTTATTGAAAACGGGGAATAACATGCGCGTTAAAGTCTGTGCAGGGATCGTAGGGGCAGCATTGCTGCTGGCGGGATGTAGCTCCAGTAATGAGCTCTCTTCGGCGGGACAGGGCGTTCGCTTTGCGGAAGATAAGCCGGGCAGCGAGTGCCAGCTGTTAGGCTCGGCAACCGGTGAGCAGAGCAACTGGCTGTCGGGTCAGCATGGCGAAGAAGGCGGCTCTATGCGCGGTGCGGCGAATGCCCTGCGTAATCAGGCGGCGGCAATGGGTGGCAACGTGATTTATGGTGTAAGCAGCCCAACACAAGGGATGTTGTCGAGCTTTGCGCCAACGGCCAGCTCAATGAACGGTCAGGTTTATAAGTGCCCGAACTGAGATAAGTGCGGGCTGATGCCCTCACCTCGACTCTCTCCCAAGGGAGAGGGCGCAAACATTAAAAACGGCAACGGGTGTTGCCGTTTTACTTTGACCTCTGCCACCTGCCTTTTTAGTTCTGACGCAGCTGCAAATCAAGAGGTGTTTTGCTCGGTTCACCGCCAATCTCGCGCGCCAGCTTCGGCACCATATATCCTGAGACCAGCGTCAGCAGCTCGCGCATAATCTGCCGGGCCTCTTCATCACTCACCATGAAATGCGCCGCACCCTGAACGCGGTCCAGTACGTGCAGATAGTAAGGCATGACCGAGGCATCAAACAGCGCATTGCTCAGGTCGGCGAGCGCCCGCGCGTTATCGTTGACTCCACGCAGCAGTACGCTCTGGTTCAGTAGTGTCACACCCACTTTACGCAACTGCGCCATCGCAGCGCGAAACGCGTCGTCGATTTCGTTGGCGTGGTTAATATGATTCACCAGCAAGACCTGCAGCCGTGAGTGTTCTAAGCGTGCAACCAGCGTATCGGTGATCCGCGCCGGAATCACAATCGGCAGACGGCTGTGAATGCGCAAGCGTTTGATATGCGGGATCGCTTCGAGCTGAGTGAGCAGCCAGTCCAGCTCATGATCTTTCGCCATCAGCGGATCGCCGCCGGAGAAAATGATCTCATCTAGCTCAGAATGAGCCGCAATATAGTCCAGCGCCACCTGCCAGTTGCGCTTATTGCCCTGGTTTTCGGCATACGGGAAGTGACGACGGAAGCAGTAGCGGCAATTTACCGCACATCCGCCCTTCACCAGCAGTAGCGCGCGGTTCTGGTATTTATGCAGCAGGCCAGGCACCACGCTGTTTTGTTCTTCCAGCGGATCGGTGCTAAAACCAGGCGCAGTGACGAACTCATCCTGTGAGGTAAGTACCTGTTTCAGCAACGGATCGTCGGAGTTGCCTTTCTCCATACGTGCGACAAATGCACGCGGGACGCGCAGCGCAAAAAGGCGTTTTGCCTCACGACCAGCGAGCAGGTTTTCATCAGTGTCTATATTCAATAGACGCAGCAGTTCATCAGGACTGGTGATTACATCGGCAAGTTGCGATAACCAATCTTCTCTGGACGGGGTATTTAGGGTTACAATATGCGCCATTTTGTGGCTTAGCTACCAGTTAACAATTTTCAGAGGGCCTTATGGCGACTTACTATAGCAACGATTTTCGTGCTGGTCTTAAAATCATGATGGATGGCGAACCGTATGCGGTTGAAGCGAGCGAATTCGTTAAACCAGGTAAAGGCCAGGCATTCGCGCGCGTTAAACTGCGTCGCCTGCTGACCGGTACCCGCGTTGAGAAAACCTTCAAATCTACCGACTCCGCTGAAGGCGCTGACGTTGTCGATATGAACCTGACCTTCCTGTACAACGACGGCGAGTTCTATCACTTCATGAACAACGAAACTTTCGAGCAGCTGGCAGCTGATGAGAAAGCCGTTGGTGATAACGCGAAATGGCTGCTGGACCAGGCTGAATGCATCGTGACCCTGTGGAACGGTCAGCCTATCTCCGTGACTCCGCCTAACTTCGTTGAGCTGGAAATCATTGAAACCGACCCAGGCCTGAAAGGTGACACCGCAGGTACTGGCGGCAAACCAGCGACGCTGTCTACTGGCGCAGTGGTTAAAGTTCCACTGTTCGTACAGATTGGCGAAGTGATCAAAGTAGATACCCGCTCTGGCGAATACGTATCTCGCGTGAAGTAATTCATGTAAATGATTTGAGGCGCAGCGCCTGCTGCGCCTGATTGATTCAGGCAGGGATGATGAAACGTACCGTTAAAATTCTGCTGCTGCTGGCACTCTCCAGCGCGATTCTTTCCGGCTGCAACACCGCGCGTGGCGTCGGTGAAGATATTAAAGACCTCGGCCATGCTATTTCCCACGCTGCCAGTTAATCACGTCTAATACTCCGAAAAATTCTTCCTTTTCCGTCAACCGGCGGGATCTTGTCTATCCTTAAGTGGCTATACACAAATAACATTGGCTATAAAAGGAAGATATTATGGTTAAGAAAACAATTGCAGCGATCTTTTCTGTACTGGTGCTTTCTTCAGTATTAACCGCCTGTAATACCACGCGTGGCGTGGGTGAAGATATCTCAAGCGGCGGTAGCGCGATTTCTGGTGCAGCGACGAAAGCGCAGAATTAAAGCAGTGTTATCAGGACGGTACGGAACGGGTCTACCGCCGTACCGTCAGCTTTCGACTTCCTGAAGGGTCAAAAACGGTGAAAAACGGGTATCCATATGCAGCTTCATACGGATATTACGTTTGTAGGTATACACCGTCTTACTGTTAATACTGAGTTTGCTGGCAATTTTCTGATTGCTGGCGCCTTCCATCCACAGCGTTAATACTTTTCCTTCCTGACGAGTCAGCAGCGGCGCCGCAATTTGCGGTATCTCATAGCTGGCGCAAGAGCTCAGCGCGTCATTAATTACCGCCGCCAGCGTTTCAAGCCCGGTGCTTTTGCTCAGGGATGCCCAGAGTGGGAACTGTTGAATATAGTCCGACATATCCAGTTTCTCGCTGGACTGTAACAGAATAAAAGGCCGTGTCTCGCTGGCAATCAGCACCGAGGACAGCTGCTGGATATCATTCATATCCTGCATAAAACTGTTGAGATCAGCGATGACCAGCGTCGGTTTCCATTGCAGGATGTGCTCCCTGGCAAGGAACAGGTTGTTCAGACCGGTGACCATAAATGAGCCCGGGAACAGACCTGAATGATTGAGCCAAGCTTCAAACCCGGAGCGGGTGAAGTGACAACGGTCAATCAAGAGAATTTTAAACATGTTTTTTTTCGCATCAGGCAAAGGGTTTGGCTTGCTGCCATCAGAAAGCACACCATCATAGGGAAGTCGGATGAGTGATAAAGGACTGAACTCCGTTGCATACTGAGGCTATTTCAGGCTTTAACCGACTTTTCGCAAATGGATTGAAATAAAATCAGTTTGTGGGGAAAATAGGCGCTTCACTTATGCCTTGCTGGACGACCTGCAAGCGCTTCGACCACCGGGGACGGCCCCAGACTGTTATTTAAGTTAAGGAGCCCGATATGTCCTGGATTATTCTTTTGATCGCCGGTTTATTGGAAGTTGTGTGGGCCATTGGCCTGAAATACACCCACGGTTTCACCCGCCTGACCCCCAGTATCATTACCATTACCGCCATGATCGTCAGCATTGCGCTGCTCTCCTGGGCGATGCGCACGCTGCCCGTTGGCACCGCGTATGCCGTCTGGACAGGGATTGGCGCAGTAGGTGCAGCCATCACTGGCATTCTGCTGCTAGGGGAATCCGCGAGCCTGGCGCGTATCGCCAGCCTCGGGTTAATCGTCGCGGGAATTATTGGGCTAAAACTCAGCACTCATTAATGAGGCTGTTCCACCCAAATTAATTTCGACACATCAAACCCCTGCCGGGTCGCGATATCGAGCATTTGCTGTTTCATTTCGGCTGAAATGGTCGGCGTGCGCGAGAGAATCCACAGATAATCGCGATCCGGCCCGCAGACCAGCGCATGGCGGTATTCCCGGTCCAGCGCAATCACGTTATAGCCGCCGTAGAACGGGCCAAAGAACGACACTTTCAGCGCGGCTCTGCTCGGGTCACCGGTAAAGTACGCTTTGCCGATCGACTGTTGCCACATGCCACGCTCTGGGTTGTATCCCTTGTTGATCACCTGAATGCCGCCGTCATCCATCGTGCTATAGGTGGCGGTGACGCGCTGAAGTCCACGCTCAAAGCGGTGATCGAGACGGGCGATTTCATACCAGGTACCCAGATAACGCTGTGCATCAAAATTGTTGACGACGGTAACGCCATTTGGCGGGGTAGGGGAACTACAGGCCACCACTAAAAACGCGGCTGTCACTGCGGCGATAACAGGCAAAATGCGCATAGAAGTTTCCTTGCTGTTTTTTTGTTAAGTGTAGATGACAGCAAGGAAAATGCGGGACAAAAGGTTACTTGAGCGCGTCCAGAATTTGATACGCGGCGTCTACACGAGCCGGGTTGGGATAGCTTTTATTCGCCAGCATCACGATGCCAAGATTCTTTTCCGGAATAAAGGCGACATAACTGCCAAATCCGCCGGTGGATCCGGTTTTGTGCACCCATGAGGCTTTCACGGCTGGCGCTGGTGGATTGACTGCCACTGCGGTTGTCGGCGCGAGCGCGATTTTATTATCGCTGCCGTCGACGATAGTTTTGGCTTTCACCGGCCAGTTCAGCATTTCCCAGCCTAAGCCCTGATACATCTCGCCGATACGCCAGTAGCGCGACTGCGCAAGCGTAATGCCCTGCTGCAGTTTTTCATCTTTAACGCTTGCCGGGTTCATGTTGGCCTGCACCCAGCTCGCCATATCTTCAATTGTGGTTTTGACGCCGTAAGCTTCGGCATCCAGCATCCCCGGCGAAACGTGAACCGCTTTGCCGTCGCGATAGCCCCAGGCATAGTTTTTCGCTTCCGCAGCCGGAACATTGAGCCAGGTGTGATTCAGTTTCAGCGGCTGGAATACACGCGTGGTCATCGCCTGTTCAAAGCTCATGCCCGAAGGTTTAACAGCGAGGGCGCCAAACAATCCAATGCTGGCGTTCGCGTAAAGGCGTTTTTCGCCAGGTGCCCACTGCGGCTGCCAGTGTTGATAGAACTTCAGCAGGGCCGCCTGGTCGGTGACTTCATCCGGCACCTGGAGCGGCAAACCGCCCGCCGTATACGTCGCCAGATGCAGAAGATTGATATGTTCCCATTGTTTGCCCGTCAGCTCCGGCCAGTATTTTGTCACCGGGTCGCTGAGTTTAATCTCGCCGCGCGCAATAATGTCACCGCCGAGTACCCCAGTGAAGGTTTTGCTCACGGACCCCAGCTCAAACAGGGTTTGTTGAGTGATGGGTTTATTCCCGTCGATATCGGCTTTACCCCAGGTGAAATAGTGAGGTTTACCCTGATAAATGACCGCGACGGCCATACCGGGGATAGCCTGTTCCTGCATAAGTGGGGCGATGGTGCGATTGACGATGTCGGCAAGCTGTTTGTCTGTTGCCGGTGCCGCCAGCGTTGAGAATGACGCGCTGAGCAGTAAGGCACAGCAAAGTGATTTTTTCATCTGAGCATCTTCCATAAAAAAGCCCGCCGGAAGGGCGGGCCGGATGAAGACGCACAATATCAAATTGTGACGATAGCAACCAGGGTCACAACCGTCAGAATGGTCGCCAGGCCGTAGAACACCCATTTGCCGTTTGGCACGTGGATTTTCAGGTCATGCATGGCGTGGTGGATGCGGTGCAGCCCCAGCCAGAGTGGCAGAACAATCATCAGGAAGATAAACACGCGGCCAATAAAGCTGCTGGCGAACGTCAGCACGCGGTCGTAGCCCAGCGCATCACCGGGGAAAAGACCCAGCGGCAGCAAAATCGCCACCAGCAGGATAATGACCGGTGCCACGATGGCGCTCCACATGCCGCCTGCGCCGAACAAGCCCCAGAATACCGGCTCGTCAGAACGTTTTGGGTTGGGATTAATCACTCAGGCCTCCTTACCAGAACAGTGCCACAAACAGAACGACCACAGTCACGACTGCAGTCACCGCCCAAAGCCCTTTAATGACTGGCTCTGGCCCCATTTTCTCGCCTTTCACGATGATGTTTGCAGCCTTCGGCGCCAGCTCAAACCAGGTTTTGGTATGCAGCAGCGCAGCGGCCAGCACGATCAGGTTCAGGATCACCACGATCGGGTTTTGCAGGAAACCCACAAAACTGGCCCAGGTTTCCGGGCCGTGCTTCAGCGCGAAAACACCGTACATCAGCTCAAGGCTGAACCACACCGCCGGAACCGCCGTGCCTTCACGCAGCATATAGAAGCGATAAAACGGCAGTTTTTTCCACCAGGTAGCCGGCATTGGCCGCACGTAGGCTTTGCGTTTAGTCGTCATCATGCACTCCTTAGCGTGGTTTCAGGGTAGCGATAAGAAAGTCTTTCGAGCTTTCCACTTTGCCCTGCTGAATAGCGGCGGCCGGGTCGACATGCTTCGGACACACTTCCGAGCAATAGCCCACGAAGGTGCAGCTCCACACGCCATTCTGGCTGTTCAACTGCGCCATACGTTCTTTCTTCCCGTGGTCGCGGCTGTCTTCGTTGTAACGATGTGCCAGAGTAATGGCCGCCGGGCCGATGAACTCCGGATTCAGACCAAACTGCGGGCATGCGGCGTAGCACAGGCCGCAGTTGATGCAGCCGGAGAACTGATGGTATTTCGCCATCTGCGCCGGGGTCTGGGTGTTTGGACCCTGATCCGGCGTGCGCGGGTTGCCGATGATGTACGGCTTAATCGCTTCCAGACTTTCGATAAAGTGGGTCATATCGACCACCAGATCGCGCTCGATCGGGAAGTTGCCCAGCGCTTCGACCTTCATGCCTTTGGTGTACTCGCGCAGGAAGGTTTTACAGGCCAGCTTCGGCACTTTGTTGACCATCATGCCGCAGGAGCCGCAGATCGCCATGCGGCAGGACCAGCGATAGCTCAGGTCTGGTGCCAGGTTATCTTTGATGTACCCGAGCGCATCCAGCAGGGAAGTTTGCTCATCAAAAGGCACATCGTAGAAAGCGCTGTGCGGTGCGGCGTCCACTTCCGGGTTGTAGCGCACCACTTCAATTTTCAACGTCTGCATCTCAGCCATTCGCCTTCTCCTTCTTATCGGCGGCTTCCGCTTCTGCCCCATAAACACGTTTCGCTGGTGGCAGCGTGGTGATCTTCACGTCGCTGTAGTCCAGACGGGTGGTGCCGTCTGCGTCGCGGTAAGCGAGGGTATGCTTGAGGAAATTCACGTCGTCGCGTTCGGTACAGCCTTCGTCCAGACGCTGGTGCGCGCCGCGCGACTCTTTACGCGCCAGAGCGGAGTGCGCCATACATTCGGCAACGTTCAAACCGTGGCCCAGTTCGATGGTGTAGAGTAGGTCGGTGTTGAACACGCTGGAGGTATCGGTAATGCGCACGCGCTTGAAGCGCTCCTGCAGCTCCGCCAGCTTATCGACGGTTTTCTGCATCAGTTCCGGCGTACGGTAGATCCCGCAGCCTTCTTCCATAGAAAGCCCCATTTCGTCGCGGATTTTCGACCAGTTTTCGGTACCTTCCTGGTTAACCAGCGCTTTCAGGCGTTTTTCGACATCCACCACTTGCGCGTCCAGCGCGGCGCTGTTGGCTTCACCGGCCGTTGCGGCGCGTTCCATCGCGCGTTCACCCGCCATGCGGCCAAACACCACCAGCTCGGCCAGCGAGTTGGAGCCGAGACGGTTCGCTCCGTGCAGGCCGACGGAAGAACATTCTCCAACGGCAAACAGCCCTTTAATACGGCTTTCGCACTGCTGATCGGTTTCGATTCCGCCCATAGTGTAATGCGCGGTTGGACGTACCGGGATCGGCTCTTTCACCGGATCGACACCGACGTAGGCTTTCGCCAGTTCGCAGATGAACGGCAGACGTTCCAGCAATTTCTTCTCACCCAGATGGCGCAGGTCGAGATAGACCACATCGCCGCGCGGAGTAGAGATAGTGTTGCCTTTGCGCCATTCGTGCCAGAACGCTTGGGAGACTTTGTCGCGCGGACCGAGTTCCATATATTTGTTTTTCGGCTCGCCGAGCGGCGTTTCCGGGCCCATGCCGTAATCCTGCAGATAGCGATAGCCGTCTTTGTTGACCAGGATACCGCCTTCACCACGGCAGCCTTCCGTCATCAGAATGCCAGAACCCGGCAGGCCGGTTGGATGATACTGAACAAATTCCATGTCGCGCAGCGGAATACCGTGGTTGAGCGCCATGCCCATGCCATCGCCGGTGACGATCCCGCCGTTAGTGTTGTAGCGATACACGCGGCCAGCACCGCCCGTGGCCATTACCACCGCATTGGCACGGATCTGCATCAACGTGCCTTCCATCATGTTCATTGCCACCAGGCCACGCGCATGACCGTCGTCGACCAGAATGTCGAGGACGAAGTGCTCATCGAAGCGTTGAATTTGTGGGAACTGGAGGGAAGTCTGGAACAGGGTATGCAGCATGTGGAAGCCGGTTTTATCGGCGGCAAACCAGGTGCGTTCGATCTTCATCCCGCCGAAACGGCGCACGTTAACGCTGCCATCCTCACGGCGACTCCACGGGCAACCCCACTGCTCCAGCTGGGTCATTTCCGTCGGGCAATGATGGACGAAGTAATCAACAACATCCTGTTCGCAAAGCCAGTCGCCCCCGGCAACCGTGTCGTGGAAATGATATTCGAAGCTGTCATGATCCTGCGCTACGGCGGCGGACCCTCCTTCTGCGGCAACTGTGTGGCTGCGCATGGGATAGACTTTTGAAATCAGTGCGATTTTAGCGCTTGGATTTGCTTGTGCTGCAGCGATCGCAGCCCGTAATCCTGCGCCGCCTGCACCTATAACGACAAGATCGGCTTGAAAAGTGTGCACGACATTCCTCCAGATTTTTGTTTTTTCGCAACGCGATAACCAACAGGTTTCGTTTGCCACAGAGGCGGTTGCGAATGCGTTTCCACTGCTCCTTTATGGGTAAAACAGTATAGCCTTATGGATGTGAGGGAAATTTGACGCGTTCGATTTTTTTGCTGTTAAGTCCGGCGATTTATCACGGCGTTTGATGAATTGCGTCACGGAATCGCACTGTCTGCTGAATCGAGAAAATTTACTGCGCAAAATTTGTCTCTCTTCCCGCTAACGAGTAGACTTCGTGCCCTTGTCTGAAACCGGAGAAATTCCCATGAGCGAAACGGCCACCTGGCAGCCGAGCGCAACCATCCCTAACCTGTTAAAACGTGCAGCAATTATGGCAGAAATCCGCCGTTTCTTTGCTGACCGTGGTGTACTTGAGGTGGAAACGCCGTGCATGAGTCAGGCAACGGTGACCGATATTCATCTGGTCCCGTTTGAAACCCGTTTTGTCGGCCCAGGTCATTCTCAGGGAATGAATCTGTACCTGATGACCAGCCCGGAATATCACATGAAGCGCCTGTTGGCAGCGGGTTGTGGCCCGGTGTATCAGCTGTGCCGCAGCTTCCGCAATGAAGAGATGGGACGTCACCACAACCCGGAATTCACCATGCTGGAGTGGTACCGCCCGCATTACGATATGTACCGCCTGATGAACGAAGTGGACGATCTGCTGCAACAGGTGCTGGAGTGCGCCGGAGCCGAAACGCTCTCTTATCAGCAGGCTTTCCAGCGTCATCTGGAAATCGACCCGCTGTCGGCAGACAAAACGCAGCTGCGCGAAGTGGCGGCGAAGCTGGATCTGAGCAATGTCGCGGATACGGAAGAAGATCGCGATACCTTGCTGCAACTGCTGTTCACCTTTGGCGTTGAGCCGCAGATTGGCAAAGATCGTCCGACGTTTGTCTATCACTTCCCGGCAAGCCAGGCGTCTTTGGCGCAGATCAGCACCGAAGATCACCGCGTTGCCGAGCGTTTTGAGGTCTACTACAAAGGTATTGAGCTGGCGAATGGTTTCCACGAGTTGACCGATGCCCGCGAACAGCAGCAACGTTTCGAGCAGGATAACCGTAAGCGTACCGCGCGCGGTCTGCCGCAGCAGCCAATTGATACCAACTTACTGGAAGCACTAAAAGCCGGTCTGCCGGACTGCTCCGGCGTGGCATTGGGTGTAGATCGTCTGGTGATGCTGGCGCTTGGCGCCGAGCAGCTTGGTGATGTGATTGCCTTTACGGTGGATCGCGCCTGAGGCGGGTTTTCCCCTCACCCTAGCCCTCTCCCAAAAGGAGAGGGAACTGTTCGGAGCTGCTTCTCCCTCTCGCAAAGGGAACTGTTCGGAGCTGCTTTCTCCCTCTCGCCAAGGGAACTGTTCGGAGCTGCTTTCTCCCTCTCGCAAAGGGAACTGCTCGGAGCTGCTTTCTCCCTCTCGCAAAGGGGATTGTTCGGAGCTGCTTTCTCCCTCTCCCTGTGGGAGAGGGCCGGGGTGAGGGCATCTGGCCGCACCAACCCACACCTTACCTTACAAACTCCCCGCCGGCCTTTTCCGCGCCGCAGACGTCAACGTTCTTCCCGTTTTGCGCCCATCCAGAGTTTCCAGACGCATCTGGAACGGAGGGAATGGCATATCAATACCGTGCTCCCTGAACCCGGCCAGAATCAGCTGGTGGATCTCATGACGCAACGGCATACGATGCCCCATCTCGGCGGCGTAGATACGCAGCTCGAAAATCTGAATCCCCTGCTGCAAATCGACCAGGAACACTTCCGGTGCCGGGTTGTCGATCACCAGAGAACAGCGTTCAGCGGCGGTATACAGAATCTGCGTGACCTCTTCGCTGTTCGCATCCGAAGGTGCCGGAACGGTCAGCACCACACGTGTCACAGAGTCCGACAGCGACCAGTTAATAAACTGCTCAGTGATGAACGCCTTGTTCGGGACAATGATCTCTTTGCGATCCCAGTCGCTGATGGTGGTGGCGCGGGTGTTGATCTTGGTGATACTCCCGGTCAGATCACGGATCGTCACGGTATCGCCAATGCGGATCGGTTTTTCGAACAGAATGATCAGGCCAGAGATGAAGTTGGCGAAGATCTCCTGCAAACCAAAGCCCAGACCGACACCGAGAGCCGCGACCAGCCATTGCAGCTTGGACCACTCGATCCCAATCATCGAGAAACCGACCAGTCCACCAAACAACAGGATCAGATATTTGGTAATCGTGGTGATGGCGTATCCCGTGCCAGGCGTTAAATCCAGGTGCTGCAACAGCGCCAGTTCCAGCAGAGCAGGGAAATTACGCACCAGCTGCGTGGTAATAATCAGCACCAGAATCGCAATCAGCACCGCACCCAGGGTTATCGGCTCAAGGCTTTCGACACCCTGCACCGTCGAGGTGGCATCCCACAGGGAGATGTTTTCGAGGAAGCCAAACGCCGAATGAATTTCCGACCACAGCACGATCACTGACAGCAGCGCGATAAGCATCAAAATGGATCGCACCAGTCGCAGGGACTGGGTACTGATCGCATCCAGATCCAGCTCGACTTCATCCACTTCTGTCGTGCCTTCGGTACTGCTGGTGCTGTGCGGATCGTCTTCGCCGCGCGCGCGCTGGGCAAGGATTTCGGCGCGACGATGCTTGGCGCGATCAAACGCCAGTCGACGGCGCTGAATTAGCATCCATCGGCGGATAATGTGATACACCACCAGCAGCAGGAACCAGATCGCGACCGAAGTTTCCAGGCGGGCCAGCAGGGCCATTGAGGTCGCCAGATAGCCGACCGCTGCCGCCAGAATCGCCGCCAGCGGCGCGCTGAGCAGCAGGTTCCACAGCATGCGGTTAACCATGTTTTCGCCGCTGCCGGTTTTATCGACATACAGCGGGATACCGGCGCGTTTCAGGCTCAGCGTGACCATCGCCAGCGCGCCGCAAATCAGCATAAAGCACAGCCGTCCGAGCGAGCCCGAAAACTCACGGTCATTAAGATTATCGAACATAATCAGTGCCATAATCAGCGGCACAATCAGTCCGATACTCATCAGGTAATAGCGCATCGCCCGCGTCACGCGCTGGCGCGGCCACGCGAAGTGGGCGATAAACAGCCCATTCGGACGCGAGAACGTGGCGCAGATCATTACCACCCACAGCAGCGGCACCGTGGCGGTAACGCCATCGCCAATCGCCACGGCGAGCGGATAAGGCCAGGCTTCACGCAAACCATAGCCTAGCGTCATCCACAGCAGAGGCAGGGGAGAGGCCACCAGAATCGACCAGAAAACGGTGCGCAGCGTTAGCCAGAAGTGGTCCTGGGTCACTTTGCCCACTCGAGCGCTGGAACGTTCCAGAAAACGGGTGAAGTGTCGGCGCGAGTAAATACTAAAACCAACCAGAATTAATGCGCCGAGCAGCGGGAAAATCGTCTCTTTGCTGGTCAGGATCATGACCCCGGCTTTTCCCACCTGACCAAAGGTATCCAGCGAGATCAGACGACGTAGATCCTGAACTAAATCCAGCGGCCAGGAGATGCCCATTGGTCGTACATCGGATGTCCAGAACAGGTAACGGTGCGTGGCTTCGTTGACCTCTTTCAGCGCATCTTCAAGCTGGCTGTTGGATACTTTCAGCTTGGTCAATTCCAGAATCAGCGTGTCGCCGCCCTGCAACAGGGAATTGAGCAACTCGCGCTGCGTACGCAGCTGGGCTTCGAGAATCCGATTCTCTTCGCTGGTTAACGGCTCACCGTCCGCCTGATGCTGCTGGCGGATTTGCGGCTGCTTGTTAAGCAGGTCTTCATAACGCAGGCGCTGGACGCGCAGCTGCGCCATTTCGGTATCTAGCTGCTGCGGTTTCGGCATTTCCGGCAGACGCGCGACCTGCGCACGTAACGCCTCACCCAGCAGATTCGACGACCCCAGCCACTGAGACTGCTCGCGCAGAGTATTCAGGGCCTGGCGCACCTGTAATGTCTGATTGGTGGCCTGACGCTGCTGAGAGGCCACCAGATCCATACGCTGGGCCTGCTGGTTAAGGGCGGCTGACAATTCACGGTTGACCTTGAACTGAGCCACAATCCCGGCCGGGAGATTTTCGCTGTTCTCTGCCAGCAGTTCGGTGCTTTCCAGCGCGCGTTCGGCTTCACGCTGACGTTGGCTGTTTAGCTGATTGCGCAGGGCTTGCAGATACGTATCGAGCTGCTGGCCCTGTTTTTGCGCCAGCTCAGAGCGCATGCGCGCCAGCTCCTGGCGGTTATTGGCAGACAGCTGGGCCAGTTCAAGCTCATCAACCTGGGCTTTGAGTTTGGCGGATTCGGCCTGCAGGCTGAGATTTTGCGGGCTGTTAGCGGGCTGCGTGCCTATGCGGCGCTCGACTTCGCTGAGCTGGCGGCGAGCATCGGTTTGCTGTTGTGGCAGTTGGCTGAGGGAATCAGCGATTTCGCGGGCGCGTTCTTGCTCCTGCTGGGCCTGACGGCTCTTTTCCAGCAACTGGCTGCTGACCTGTAAGATTTCCTGATTCAGGGCATCGGAGGTCATGCCCGACGGCACGTCGCGCGGTTCATCGCGCAGATTATTTAGCTGCGAACGGAGTGTTTGGGAGAGTTTGGGGAAGTTATCGATAACCTGTTGATATTGCTGCACGCGCTCAAGGGAACCTTTACGTTCCTCAAGCGCGTTCAGCGCAGCCTGGAGCTGCTCAACGGCTTCCGGCTGGGCGGGTTTTGCCGCTTTTGCCTGCTCCAGTTCCTGGGATATCTGTTTGGCATCAGGGGCTGTCGCTGCGTACGCCCCTGTACTGAGGCACCAGGCCATCAGAAAAATGATAATCGGGCGCACTTCAGTAACCCCTTTGGTTAGACCTGGTCTTTCTTATCGTCAACCAGCGGACTGGCGTCGTGTTCGGCTTCGATCTCTTCTTCTGCCAACGGAGCTGGCTCAGCTTCCGGTGTCACGAGGGTTTCAGTAGAAACCGCCAGCGGCTGACCGATTTTGGTCACCGACAGGCTGGAAAGCGTTTCGACCAGATTCACTTTGCCCGGTGCGAACAGGTTGATAACCGTTGAACCCAGCTTGAAGCGGCCCATTTCCTGACCTTTCAGCAGGGCAATTGAGCCTTCGCTTTCGCCAGCCGGCCAGGTCCAGCGTTTGATCACGCCTTCGCGCGGTGGGGTGATGGTCCCGGCCCACACGGTTTCGATGCTGCCTACAATGGTAGCACCGACCAGAATCTGCGCCATTGGGCCAAATTCAGTATCAAACAGGCAGATGACGCGCTCGTTACGGGCAAACAGGTTCGGAACGTTTTGCGCCGTCAGATGGTTCACCGAGAACAGATCGCCCGGCACGTAGATCATTTCACGCAGGATACCGTTGCACGGCATGTGGACGCGGTGATAGTCGCGCGGAGACAGGTAGGTGGTGACAAACGAGCCGTTGCGGAACAGGTCCGCCATCAGATAGTTACCCGCCAGCAGGGCTTCCATGCTGTAGTCGTGGCCTTTAGCCTGCAGGATTTTGTCTTCTTCAATTTTGCCGAGCTGGCTGATCACGCCGTCAGCAGGCATCACCAGTACGGCTGGATCGGTATTCAGCGGACGAACGTCATCGCGCAACGGGCGGACGAAGAAATCGTTAAAGGTGCGATAGCTGGCGGTGTCCGGCTTCTGCGCCTCTTTCATGTCGACCTTGTAGTATTTAACGAACAGATCGATAACCAGCTTAGTCAGCCAGCCCGCTCGTTTGCTCGCGCCCCAGCCCGCCAGGCGGGTGAGCCATAGTTTTGGCAGAATGTATTGAAGCGAAAGTTTAAATGAGTTTAACAAGGTAGCCTCCAGGCCATTGTTTTGTCGTTCCTGATCCGGCCAAAGGGAGCCGGAACCTGAAAAAAGGGGACGATTTTAGCGACGCTTAGCTTAGTTGTCAGTTATCAGAATCAGAAAAGTTTTTACGCGTTTTTACCTGGTCCATGCTTTCGAGGATGTGGTGATAGTTATAAAAACGGGTTTCGGCAATTTTCCCGTTTTCAACCGCTTCACGAATGGCGCAGCCAGGGTCTTTGTCGTGTTTACAGTCGCGATATTTGCAAGCACCTAAATATTCATGGAATTCGACAAATCCATTGAAGATTTGTTCCGGCTCAAGGTGCCAAAGTCCAAATTCGCGCACCCCAGGGGAGTCAATCACATCACCGCCGTGCGGGAAGTGGTACAGGCGCGAGGCGGTGGTGGTGTGCTGTCCAAGCCCTGAGTTATCAGATACGTCATTGGTCAGGATCTCTTTCTGCAGGCCCAGCAGATTGTTTAACAGGCTGGATTTGCCCACGCCAGACTGGCCAGCGAAAATACTGATACGGTCAGTGAGCGCCTCTTCAAGCGGTTTCAGGCCATCTTTCTTATGGCTGGAAACCATCAGAACGCGATAGCCAATATCACGATAGATATCCATCTGCTCGTTCACGAACGCCATACCTTCGTCATCCAGCAGATCGATTTTGTTCAGAACGATCAGCGGCTCGACTTCCAGCGTTTCGCAGGCGACGAGATAGCGATCGATAATATTGAGCGAAAGCTCGGGTAAGATTGCCGACACAATCACGATCTGATTGATGTTGGCGGCGATCGGTTTGACGCCATCGTAGAAGTCGGGGCGTGTCAGAACGGACGTGCGCTCATGAACCGCTTCGACGATCCCTTTTACGTTGACACCTTCGGATGCCGCTTTGCCCGGACGCCATACCACACGGTCACCTGTCACCAGTGAACGGATGGTACGACGAATGTTGCAGCGGTGAACACCGCCGTCGGCAGCTTCCACATCGGCGTGCATACCGAAACGGCTAATCACCATGCCTTCGGTCGTTTCGCCAAACAGGTTGTCGTCGTAATCGGGTTTCTCCGAAGTGGTCTTAAGACGGCGCTGATGGTTGGCACTCACACGGCGCTGTTGCCCTTTGGAGAGTTTATTTTTACTCAATCGTGCTGACTCCTGGTCGCCCGTATCGGGCAAAACCTCTATGATACACACTAATTAATACTAGTTAACCTGCTACAGCCGGTTATGCGAGAAGGGTGGAAAATAACATGAGCGCAGACGAAAACAACCTGATTTGGATCGATCTTGAAATGACCGGGTTAGATCCCGAGCGCGATCGCATCATTGAGATCGCCACGCTGGTGACCGATGCCAACCTGAACATTCTGGCGGAAGGCCCGACGATTGCCGTGCATCAGTCTGACGAACAGTTAGCGCTGATGGACGACTGGAACGTACGCACCCATACCGGCAGCGGGCTGGTGGAACGCGTGAAAGCCAGCACTCAGGACGACCGTGACGCCGAGCTGGCGACTATTGAGTTCCTGAAGCAGTGGGTTCCTGCGGGCAAATCGCCGATCTGCGGTAACAGCATCGGTCAGGACCGCCGTTTCCTGTTTAAGTACATGCCGGAGCTGGAAGCCTATTTCCACTACCGTTATCTGGACGTGAGCACCCTGAAAGAGCTGGCTCGTCGCTGGAAACCGGAAATTCTCGATGGCTTTAAGAAACAGGGCACCCATCAGGCGATGGATGATATCCGTGAGTCGGTGGCAGAACTGGCGTATTACCGCGAACACTTTATTCAGCTCTGATTTCAGATGGTTGCCGGGTGGCGGCTTCGCCTTACCCGGCCTACTCGGCCTGTTTTTGGTGTAAAAACACGCAAAGCGACGAATAATCCATCACTTGAACTGAATTTCGAAAAAATCGCTTTAAGGGGGGTTGCAGCTAAAAGGATTTCTCGTATAATGCGCCTCCCGTAACGACAGAGAATTACACGTTACGACAGCGCAAATTTTTGCGGGAATAGCTCAGTTGGTAGAGCACGACCTTGCCAAGGTCGGGGTCGCGAGTTCGAGTCTCGTTTCCCGCTCCAAAATTTGTTCTGTAGAAGTTATACGCACCACCCAATCGCAGGATTTCAAGTTGCAACAAGGCGGCAACTGAACGAATCCTTAGGAGCTTACTTAAGTAGGTGACTGAGGTGAGTGAAGGCAGCCAACGCAGTGGCGGCTTGAAAGACGAAGATTAAGCGGGAATAGCTCAGTTGGTAGAGCACGACCTTGCCAAGGTCGGGGTCGCGAGTTCGAGTCTCGTTTCCCGCTCCAAAATTTGAAAGTATCGCAAGATACGCACAGCATCATGATCACCCAAGCGGGAATAGCTCAGTTGGTAGAGCACGACCTTGCCAAGGTCGGGGTCGCGAGTTCGAGTCTCGTTTCCCGCTCCAAATTCTTCTTCATACCCAGTTTATCCACAGCGAAGTTCTTCGTTGGGGACATTTTCTTTTGCCTCTGACAAACTCTTGTAAACAGAGTTATCCACAGATCCGGCTATTATTCCTGAATCGCAAAAACCTTCGCACGGTGAACGGTATATCTGTAACCTATTGAAGTTTATATATAAAATTTGATTTCAAAATGTTATTGAGATCACTTGACCTCTCTGCAAAGCCTGATGGTTCCTGACTTCATGATTTTATTCACAGGCTGTGAATAGTTCAGGCATCGCGCGGAAGCCCTTTTTCGACCACCCGAACCAGACGCTGTTTCTTCGGCAACTGCACCTCAACGACACAGGCGTTTCGCTTCTCGATTTGCTGCGCAATCGCCCACTCTATGTGTTCGTCGAGAAGTGGGTGCTCACCTCGACGTGTTTCAAGCGCCTGAATATTCGCTTCGTCCCAGGGCGCATTTCCCAGCGCAACGGCGATATTTCTCAGCCAGCGCAGATGCCCAATGCGGCGAATCGCCGAACCTTCGGTAATTTTCAGGAAATAGTTTTCGTCCCAGGCAAACAATTCTGTCAGCTTCGGAGCGTGCAGCGCCTTACGCGGACTGAAATCGTCTTCCTCGGTGAGCTGTGAATAACGATTCCACGGGCAGATCAGCTGACAGTCGTCACATCCGTAAATTCGATTGCCAATCAGTGGGCGGAACTCTTCCGGGATCGCCCCTTCGAGTTCAATCGTAAGATACGAGATGCAGCGGCGTGCATCTACGGTGTAAGGCTCGACAATCGCGCCCGTTGGGCAGATGGTCATGCAGGCCACGCAGCGCCCGCAGCCCTCTTCAACCGGACCGTCCACTGGCAGCGGCAAATCAATCAGTAATTCACCGAGAAAGAAGAATGAGCCCGCGTCGCGGCTCAAGATAAGTGAGTGCTTACCTGTCCAGCCAAGCCCTGCTTTTTCAGCGATTGGGCGCTCAAGAATAGGCGCGGAATCGACAAAAGGTCTAAAATTCAGCGAACCACAGTGCTGCTGGATGGTTTCGCCGAGTTTTTTTAAGCGGTTACGCAGAAGTTTATGATAATCACGTCCAAGGGCATAACGGCTGACGTAACCCAGTGACGGGTCTTTCAGCGTGCGGGCAAACGCCGCGTTAGCGGGAAGGTAGTTCATGCGAACGCTAATGACGCGCAGGGTCCCCGGCAATAGTTCATGGGGCCGGGCGCGCATCATGCCGTGACGCGCCATCCACTCCATTTCGCCGTGGTATTGTTTGTCCAGCCAGGCCTGCAGTTTTGGCTCGCTCGCGGAAAGGTCAGTATCCGTGATACCGACTTTCTGAAAGCCAAGCTCAGCGCCCCACTGTTTAATGTTTTGCGCTAACTGATTGAGATCGAGGGGCTGTGACATGACGGACCATACGGTGAAGAAAATCCCCGCAAGTATACCACATTCCATTTGGCCTGCGGACGCCCTGCGTCGCGCTGAAAAAGAGGCCGCCGACAGTCTGGGTATCACCCTCTACGAGTTGATGCTCCGTGCGGGCGATGCGGCGTTTAGCCTCGCACGAGAAGCGTATCCACTCGCCACTCACTGGCTCATCCTGTGCGGGCACGGCAATAACGGCGGCGATGGTTATGTCGTCGCCCGGCTTGCCGCCGCAGCGGGGATGAATGTTACGCTCCTGGCCCTGGAGAGTGACAAGCCGTTGCCAGAAGAGGCGAACGAGGCCCGTGACGCCTGGTTGAACGCCGGGGGCGTGATCCACGCGGCGGATATCGTCTGGCCAAAGGATATCGATCTTATTGTGGATGGGCTGCTCGGCACCGGGCTGAAACAGGCTCCACGCGAGAACGTCGCCAATCTTATTGAACAGGCGAACGCGCATCCCGCGCCCGTTATCGCGCTGGATATTCCCTCGGGACTGGTCGCGCAAACGGGCGCGACGCCGGGGGCGGTGATCAATGCCGCTGCCACCGTGACTTTTATTGCCCTCAAACCTGGCCTGTTGACAGGCAAAGCGCGTGATGTGGTAGGAAAACTTCATCATCATGCGCTCGGCCTGGATATCTGGCTTGCGGGTCAGGAAACAAATATCTCCCGTTTTGATGCCTCGCAGCTTGCGCAATGGCTGCCAGCGCGCCGTCCGACATCCCATAAAGGCGACCACGGAAAACTGGTCATTATCGGTGGCGATCACGGCACTGCGGGGGCAATACGCATGACCGGCGAAGCCGCTCTGCGGGCGGGCGCAGGTCTTGTGCGAGTACTCACTCGCGTCGAAAACATTCCACCGATAATCACCGCGCGCCCGGAGCTAATGATGCATGAACTCACGCCACAATCCCTAGAAGAGAGCCTGGTATGGGCGGACGTGGTGGCGATTGGCCCAGGATTGGGTCAACAGGAGTGGGGCAAAAAAGCGCTGCAAAAAGTCGAGAACTGCCGTAAACCGATGCTGTGGGATGCCGACGCGCTGAACCTTCTGGCAATCAATCCTGATAAACGTCACAATCGCATTCTGACGCCACACCCCGGCGAGGCCGCGCGGCTGCTTAACTGCAGCGTCGCAGAAATTGAAAGCGATCGCTTACTTTCTGCGCAGCGTCTGGTAAAACGTTACGGAGGTGTTGCGGTTCTGAAAGGGGCAGGCACCATTGTGGCTTGTGAATCTGGCGCGTTGGGCATTATCGACGCAGGCAATGCGGGGATGGCAAGTGGCGGAATGGGCGACGTGCTCTCCGGCATTATCAGCGCATTGCTCGGACAGAAACTTACCCCTTATGATGCAGCTGTTGCAGGCTGCGTGGCGCACGGCGCGGCTGCCGACAGACTGGCAGCGCAGTATGGAACGCGCGGCATGCTGGCCACCGATCTTTTTGACGCGCTACGGCGTGTTGTTAACCCGGATGTGATTGACGTAGAAAATGACTAATCGAGTGATTGCTTTACCCGACGAGCAGGCAACTTTGGATCTTGGTAAAAACCTGGCGCTGGCCTGCGAGGGCGCGACCGTGATTTATTTATACGGTGATTTGGGTGCGGGTAAAACCACCTTCAGCCGCGGATTTTTGCAGGCGCTGGGGCATAAAGGGAACGTGAAAAGCCCGACCTATACCCTGGTGGAGCCTTACGAGCTCGAAAATGTGAGGGTGTATCACTTCGATCTCTACCGTCTTGCGGACCCAGAGGAGCTGGAATTTATGGGTATCCGCGATTATTTTGCCAACGACGCCATTTGCCTGGTGGAGTGGCCACAACAAGGTGCGGGTGTGTTGCCTGACCCGGATGTCGAAATTCACCTGGATTATCAGGCGCAAGGGCGTGAGGCACGCATCAGTGCAGTTTCCTCATCAGGCTGTTCCTTGCTGGCTCGTTTGGCCAGCTGAATGAAGGGATAACGGGATGATTAATCGCGTTAAAGGTTGGTTGTTGGCCGCAACGGTGCTGCTGTGCACGCAGGCCGGAGCGGCGAGCTTATCGGACATTCAGGTGTCCAACGGTGATTCGCAGGCGCGCATCACCTTCAGTTTCATGGGCGATCCTGATTACGCCTTCTCACAGGTCGATAAACGTAGCGTTGCGCTGGATATCAAACAGACCGGGGTGATTCAGGGTCTGCCGCTGCAATTTAGCGGCAACAATCTGGTCAAAAGCATTCGTTCCGGGACGGCAACAGACGCGCAATCCCTACGCCTGGTGGTTGATCTGACGCAGAATGGTAAAACCCGCGCGGTGAAGCAGCAAAACGGTGCGAATTACACTGTCGTCTTCACCATTAATGCCGATGTTCCTCCGCCACCACCTCCGCCGCCTGCGCCTGTCGTGGCACAACGCGTGGAGCCGCCGGTGGTTGCACCGCGGCCGTCTGAACCGGCGCGTAATCCGTTCAAGGCGCAAAACGATCGCATCACCAGCGTGACCAGCAGCAATACCGTCACGCGCCCGGCGGCACGTGCGCGAGCAGTGTCGTCCGACGAGAAAGTGATCATCGCCATTGACGCCGGTCACGGCGGGCAGGACCCTGGCGCGATTGGGCCGGGCGGTACGCAGGAGAAAAACGTTACTATTTCTATTGCGCGTAAACTGCGTGCTTTGCTGAACGACGATCCGATGTTTAAAGGCGTCATGACCCGTGACGGCGACTATTTCATCTCTGTGATGGGGCGTTCCGACGTGGCGCGTAAGCAAAATGCGAACTTCCTGGTATCGATTCATGCGGATGCCGCACCGAACCGCAGCGCAACTGGGGCCTCGGTCTGGGTTCTGTCGAACCGCCGTGCGAACAGCGAAATGGCGAACTGGCTCGAAGAGCATGAGAAGCAGTCTGAACTGCTTGGTGGAGCGGGGGATGTACTGGCGAACAGTCAGTCCGATCCGTATCTCAGCCAGGCGGTGCTGGATTTACAATTCGGTCATTCTCAGCGCGTCGGGTATGATGTGGCGACTAACGTGATTAGCCAGCTTCAGCGCGTCGGCGCGATCCACAAACGCCGCCCTGAGCACGCGAGTTTAGGCGTGCTGCGCTCCCCGGATATCCCGTCGATTCTGGTCGAAACCGGTTTTATCACCAATAACGGCGAAGAGCGCCTGCTTGGTAGCGACAGCTATCAGCAGCAAATTGCCGATGCGATTTATAACGGTCTGCGCAATTACTTTGCTGCGCATCCGCTGCAGTCAGCGCCGCAAGGGGGCGCGGGTCAAACCGCCAGCGCAGTCCTCCCAGGCGAGATGAGCGCGACCCACTAAGGAGAAGTCATGCCGATTCAGGTTCTGCCGCCGCAGCTTGCGAACCAAATCGCCGCCGGCGAGGTGGTGGAGCGTCCTGCATCGGTCGTGAAAGAACTGGTTGAGAACAGTCTGGATGCGGGGGCGACCCGCATCGATATTGATATCGAACGCGGTGGCGCAAAGCTTATCCGCATTCGCGATAACGGCTGTGGTATCAAAAAAGACGAGCTGGCGCTGGCGCTGGCGCGTCACGCCACCAGTAAAATTGCCTCACTCGACGATCTGGAAGCGATTATCAGCCTCGGTTTTCGCGGCGAAGCGCTGGCCAGTATCAGCTCCGTTTCCCGTCTGACGCTCACCTCCCGCACTGCCGAACAGCAGGAAGCCTGGCAGGCGTATGCGGAAGGGCGTGACATGGACGTGACTGTTAAACCTGCCGCCCATCCTGTGGGTACCACGCTGGAAGTGCTGGATTTGTTCTACAACACGCCGGCGCGGCGTAAGTTTATGCGCACCGAGAAAACCGAATTCAGCCATATCGACGAGATTATTCGCCGCATCGCATTGGCGCGTTTTGACGTCGCCATCAATCTGAGCCATAACGGCAAAGTGATGCGTCAGTATCGAGCGGTGGCTGAAGGCGGTCAGAAAGAGCGTCGGTTAGGCGCGATCTGCGGAACCGGGTTCCTGGAACAGGCGCTGGCGATAGAGTGGCAGCACGGTGATTTAGCGATGCGCGGTTGGGTGGCCGATCCGAAAGCCATGAACACGGCACTGGCTGAAATTCAGTATTGCTACGTCAATGGCCGCATGATGCGCGATCGCCTGATCAACCATGCGATCCGCCAGGCTTGCGAAGATAAACTCGGCGCGGATCAGCAGCCTGCGTTTGTGTTGTATCTGGAAATCGATCCACATCAGGTGGACGTTAACGTCCATCCGGCTAAGCATGAAGTGCGCTTCCACCAGTCGCGTCTGGTGCATGATTTTATCTATCAGGGCGTGCTGAGCGTTTTGCAGCAACAGGCTGAGCCGACGCTGCCGCTGGCTGAAGAGGTTATCGCGCCGCGTCCGATTCCTGAAAACCGCATCGCAGCGGGGCGCAATCAGTTTGCTGAGCCTGCTGTTGCTCGCGAGCCGGAAGCTCCGCGTTATTCTTCAGGCAGTAGCGCACCGCGACCGGTCGGGGCAAACTATCCCCATGCGCCGGGATATCAAAAACAGCAGGGTGCGCTGTACAGCAAATTGCTGGATACTCCAGCCGTCGAGCGTAAAGAGAACGTGGCGCAATCGGCCCCGGCGCTGGAAGGACACAGCCAAAGCTTTGGCCGGGTGTTAACGATTATTGCACCGGAAACGGCGTTGCTGGAACGCGACGGTAAATTGGCCTTGCTGGCGTTACCTGTTGCAGAGCGCTGGTTGAAACAGGCACAGCTGACGCCAGGCGCAAACGCGGCCTGCGCACAGCCGCTGTTGATTCCCGTACGGCTCAAAATTTCAGCGGACGAAACCACCCTTTTGAACCGTGCTAAAGCGCTGTTGGCGGAAATGGGCATTGAATTTGTCTTAGAGTCTCATCATGTGACGATTCGCGCGGTGCCTTTACCCTTACGCCAACAAAATTTACAAAACTTGATTCCTGAACTGATAGGCTACCTGGCGCAGCAAACGACGTTAGATGCGACCAATACCGCGCAGTGGCTTGCCCGCCATTTGGCGAGCGACCATCATCCGTGGAGCATGGCGCAAGCCATCACCGTATTGGCAGAAGTTGAACGTCTTTGTCCTCATTTGGTCAAAGCACCGCCGGGTGGTTTATTACAACGTGTTGATTTAGATTCGGCGATGAATGCCCTGAAAAATGAGTGATGTGAGTAAGGTGAGCCTGCCTAAGGCGATTTTTTTAATGGGCCCAACGGCCTCTGGCAAAACCGCGTTAGCCATTGAGTTACGTAAAGTTTTGCCAGTAGAGTTGATTAGCGTCGATTCCGCCCTTATTTATCAAGGGATGGATATCGGTACGGCGAAGCCAGACGCAGACGAATTGCGCGCGGCCCCGCATCGGTTGCTGGATATTCTCGACCCGGCCCAGGCGTACTCAGCCGCGGATTTTCGCCGCGATGCGCTGGCGCAAATGGCTGAGATAACCGCAGCAGGCCGGATACCGCTGCTTGTCGGCGGAACCATGCTCTATTTCAAGGCGTTGCTGGAAGGATTATCACCCTTGCCATCAGCGAGCCCTGAAGTGAGAGCCAGAATTGAGCAGCAGGCGGCAGAGCAAGGATGGGGCGCGTTGCACAAGCAACTGGAAGAAGTTGACCCGGTTGCCGCAGCACGGATTCATCCAAATGATCCGCAAAGGCTTTCCCGGGCACTGGAAGTTTTTTTCATTTCGGGTAAAACTTTAACGGAACTGACGCAAACGTCAGGAGAGGCTCTGCCGTATCAGGTGCATCAGTTCGCCATCGCCCCGGCGAGCCGTGAACTGCTCCATCAACGAATTGAGCAGCGTTTTCATCAGATGTTAGCTTCAGGATTTGAAGCAGAAGTACGAGCGCTATTTGCTCGCGGAGATTTGCATACGGACATGCCTTCCATTCGTTGTGTCGGATACCGCCAGATGTGGTCATACATTGAAGGCGAGATCTCATACGATGAAATGGTTTATCGAGGTGTTTGCGCCACGAGACAGTTAGCGAAACGCCAGATGACCTGGTTGCGCGGTTGGGACGGTATTCACTGGTTAGACAGTGAGAAGCCAGACCAGGCGTACAGCGAAGTTTTACAGGTTGTGGGTGCTATCGCAGACTGAATGTGTACAATTAAGTCGTACCGTGCGCAATTTTTCAGAATCGCAAGGTTCTAAGTACATAACAAGCATACATATAAGGAAAAGATAGAATGGCTAAGGGGCAATCTTTACAAGATCCGTTCTTGAACGCATTGCGTCGTGAACGTGTTCCAGTTTCTATTTATTTGGTGAATGGTATTAAGCTGCAAGGCCAGATTGAGTCTTTCGATCAGTTCGTGATTCTGTTGAAAAACACGGTCAGCCAGATGGTGTATAAGCACGCTATTTCTACTGTTGTTCCGTCCCGTCCAGTATCTCATCACAGCAACAACGCTGGCGGCGGCACCGGTAGTAATTTCCATCATGGCAGCAACGCACAGGGCTCTTCTGCACCTGCGCAGGACAGCGAAGAAACCGAGTAAGGTAACGGGCTGTTTTTCCACACGGGGAGCCAGGTTTTCTGCGTTCCCCGCTGATTTATTTTGAGGATAATACGCTTGTTTGACCGTTATGATGCTGGTGAGCACGCGGTACTGGTACACATCTATTTTACGCAAGACAAAGATATGGAAGACCTCCAGGAGTTTGAAGCTCTGGTCTCTTCCGCCGGTGTCGAAGCATTGCAGGTGATTACCGGTAGTCGTAAAGCACCGCACCCAAAGTTTTTTGTTGGTGAAGGTAAAGCAATCGAAATTGCGGAAGCCGTAAAAGCAACTGGCGCGTCAGTCGTGCTCTTTGACCATGCGCTATCTCCGGCTCAAGAGCGTAACCTGGAAGCTCTGTGCGAATGTCGTGTTATCGATCGTACAGGACTGATATTAGATATTTTTGCTCAGCGTGCACGTACCCACGAGGGGAAATTGCAGGTTGAGCTGGCGCAATTGCGTCATCTTGCCACACGCCTTGTGCGTGGCTGGACCCACCTTGAAAGGCAAAAAGGCGGGATTGGTTTGCGCGGTCCGGGTGAAACCCAGCTCGAAACCGACCGTCGACTGCTGCGTGGCCGTATTACCCAGATCCTCTCACGTCTGGCAAGAGTTGAAAAACAGCGTGAGCAAGGACGTCGTTCGCGAACCAAAGCTGACATCCCAACGGTGTCGCTGGTGGGGTATACCAACGCCGGTAAATCCACCCTGTTTAACCAGATTACTGAGGCCAAGGTTTATGCCGCAGACCAGTTGTTTGCGACCCTTGATCCTACGCTGCGTCGCATTGACGTCGCAGATGTCGGTGAAACAGTGCTGGCGGATACCGTAGGGTTTATTCGTCATTTGCCGCACGACCTGGTGGCTGCGTTTAAAGCAACCTTGCAGGAGACGCGTCAGGCGACGCTGCTGCTGCACATTATCGATGCTGCGGATGTACGCGTGCAGGAGAACATCGACGCGGTCAATACCGTGCTCGAAGAGATCGAAGCGCATGAAATCCCTACGCTTCTGGTGATGAATAAAATCGATATGCTGGAGGATTTTGAACCACGTATCGACCGAGATGAAGAGAACAAACCGATTCGGGTCTGGCTTTCTGCCCAGACCGGGGCCGGTGTGCCACTGCTTTTCCAGGCTTTGACAGAACGTCTTTCTGGTGAGGTGGCTCAGCATACGCTGCGTCTGCCGCCACAGGAAGGCAGGCTGCGCAGCCGGTTTTATCAGCTTCAGGCGATAGAAAAAGAGTGGATGGAGGAGGACGGCAGCGTGGGGATGCAGGTGCGTATGCCGATCGTTGACTGGCGTCGCCTCTGTAAACAAGAACCTGCGCTGGTGGACTACGTCGTCTAACCAGGTAAAGGTGCACGAGCCTGAAAATTCGCCCTTGCATAACAAATATGGAGCATATACATGGCGTGGAATCAGCCCGGTAATAACGGACAAGACCGCGACCCGTGGGGAAGCAGCAATAATCAAGGCGGCAACTCTGGGGGAAATGGCAACAAAGGTGGTCGCGAGCAGGGTCCTCCTGATCTGGACGATATCTTTCGCAAACTGAGCAAAAAGCTGGGTGGTTTTGGCGGAGGTAAAGGTTCTGGCTCGGGTGGGAATTCCACTCCAGGGCCGCGCCCGCACATGGGTGGTCGCGTAGTGAGCATTGTTGCCGCTGCCGTGGTCATCATTTGGGCTGCCAGCGGGTTCTACACCATTAAAGAAGCCGAGCGCGGTGTGGTCACTCGTTTCGGTAAGTTTAGCCATCTGGTTGAGCCAGGTCTGAACTGGAAGCCAACCTTCGTCGACAACGTGACGGCCGTTAACGTCGAATCGGTACGTGAACTGGCAGCGTCCGGTGTGATGCTGACTTCTGACGAGAACGTAGTGCGCGTTGAGATGAACGTCCAGTACCGCGTGACCGATCCGGAACACTATTTGTTTAGCGTCACCAGCGCCGATGACAGTCTTCGTCAGGCAACCGACAGCGCCCTGCGTGGCGTGATCGGTAAATACACCATGGACCGTATTCTGACTGAAGGTCGTACCGTTATCCGTAGCGATACCCAGCGCGAGCTGGAAGAGACCATTCGTCCATACAACATGGGTATCACTTTACTGGACGTCAACTTCCAGGCCGCTCGTCCGCCGGAAGAAGTGAAAGCCGCATTTGATGATGCGATTGCCGCGCGTGAAAACGAACAGCAATACATCCGTGAAGCCGAAGCCTACACCAACGAAGTTCAGCCACGTGCTAACGGCCAGGCGCAGCGTATTCTCGAAGAGGCGCGTGCGTATAAGACACAGACCATCCTGGAAGCACAGGGTGAAGTTGCTCGCTTTGCGAAGCTCCTGCCGGAATATAAAGCCGCACCGGAAATTACCCGTGAGCGTTTGTATATCGAGACCATGGAGAAAGTGCTGAGCCACACCCGTAAAGTGCTGGTGAACGACAGCAAAGGCGGCAATCTGATGGTGCTGCCACTGGACCAGATGCTGAAAGGCGGTAATGCGCCTGCGGCAAAACAGGATACCAGCGGAGCAAACAATCTGCTGCGTCTGCCACCGGCATCCAGCAGCAATTCCAGCGCCAATACCACGTCTTCTTCAAACGATGGTGACATCATGGACCAACGCCGTGCCAACGCACAGCGTAACGACAGCCAGCGTCAGGGGGAATAACGATGCGTAAGTCAGTTATTGCGATTATCATCATCGCGCTGGTCGTACTTTATACCTCCATCTTTGTGGTGAAAGAGGGCGAGCGCGGGATCACCATGCGCTTCGGTAAAGTTCTGCGTGACGATGAAAACAAACCACTGGTCTTCGAGCCGGGCCTGCACTTTAAGCTCCCGATGATTGAATCAGTGAAAATGCTCGACGCCCGTATCCAGACTATGGATAACCAGGCCGATCGTTTCGTTACCAAAGAGAAAAAAGACCTGATCGTTGATTCCTACATCAAATGGCGTATCAGTGACTTCAGCCGTTACTATCTGGCGACCGGCGGCGGTGACGTCTCCCAGGCAGAAGTGCTGCTGAAACGTAAGTTCTCTGACCGTCTGCGTTCTGAAATTGGTCGTCTGGATGTGAAAGACATCGTGACCGATTCCCGCGGTCGTCTGACTCTTGAAGTGCGTGATGCGCTGAACTCCGGTACAGCGGGCACGGAAGATGAAGTCGCCACGCCAGCAGCGGACGATGCAATCGCTAAAGCGGCTGAACGCGTTCAGGCTGAAACCAACGGCAAAGTGCCGGTGATGAACCCGAACAGTATGGCTGCGTTAGGTATCGAAGTGGTCGATGTGCGTATCAAGCAGATCAACCTGCCTGCCGAAGTGTCTGAAGCGATCTATAGCCGTATGCGCGCTGAGCGTGAAGCGGTTGCCCGTCGCCACCGTTCACAAGGTCAGGAAGAGGCTGAAAAGCTGCGCGCGACAGCGGATTACGAAGTGACGAAAACGCTGGCAGAATCTGAACGTCAAGGCCGCATTATGCGCGGTGAAGGCGATGCAGAAGCGGCGAAACTGTTTGCCGATGCCTTCAGCCAGGACCCGGATTTCTACGCCTTTATTCGTAGCCTGCGTGCGTACGAAAACAGCTTCCAGAGCAATCAGGATGTGATGGTGCTCAGCCCTGACAGCGATTTCTTCCGTTATATGAAGACGCCAGGCAACGCCACGCGATAAACTCATTCTCGTTTGAGTTATCAAACCACCGCTCTCAACGGAGCGGTGGTTTTCTTTTATAGGGAGCTAAAATGAATTCCACTATCTTGCTAGCATTAGCCTTGGTTTTGGTGCTCGAAGGGTTGGGGCCGATGCTTTATCCACGCGCATGGCGTCGAATGATCGCCACCATGACCCAACTGCCGGATAATATTTTACGTCGTTTTGGCGGGGGTCTAGTGGTTGCTGGAGTGGTGATCTACTACATGTTGAGGAAAACGATTGGCTGATCAAAAAGTGGTCGGATTTGCCTTATATTGAGGCCAAAAAGTGCTGTAACTCTGAAAAAGCGGTGGTAGAATCCATTTTTAAGCAATCGGTGATTTTTAAAATGGGTAACAACGTTGTCGTACTGGGCACCCAATGGGGTGACGAAGGTAAAGGGAAGATCGTCGATCTTCTGACTGAACGTGCTAAATATGTTGTACGCTATCAGGGTGGTCATAACGCTGGCCATACTCTCGTAATCAACGGTGAAAAGACCGTCCTCCATCTTATTCCATCAGGTATTCTTCGTGACAATGTGACCAGCATCATCGGTAACGGTGTTGTGCTGTCTCCTGCTGCGCTGATGAAAGAGATGAAAGGCCTGGAAGACCGTGGTATCCCGGTTCGTGAGCGTCTGCTGCTCTCCGAAGCCTGCCCGCTGATCCTCGACTATCACGTTGCACTGGACGTAGCGCGCGAAAAAGCACGCGGTGCAAAAGCTATCGGCACCACCGGCCGTGGCATCGGCCCTGCTTACGAAGATAAAGTTGCTCGTCGCGGTCTGCGCGTTGGCGACTTGTTCGACAAAGCCACCTTCGCTGAAAAACTGAAAGAAGTGATGGAATATCACAACTTCCAGCTGGTGAACTTCTACAAAGCTGACGCCGTTGACTACCAGAAAGTGCTGGATGATGTCATGGCGGTAGCGGATATCCTGACCGGTATGGTTGTGGATGTGTCCGACCTGCTGGACCAGGCGCGCAAACGTGGCGATTTCGTCATGTTCGAAGGCGCACAGGGTACGCTGCTGGATATCGACCACGGTACCTATCCGTACGTGACTTCCTCTAACACCACCGCAGGTGGCGTGGCAACGGGCTCCGGCCTGGGCCCACGTTATGTGGATTACGTTCTGGGTATCATCAAAGCTTACTCCACTCGCGTGGGTGCAGGTCCATTCCCTACCGAACTGTTTGATGACATCGGCGAGTTCCTGTGCAAACAAGGTAACGAGTTTGGCGCGACCACTGGTCGTCGTCGTCGTACCGGTTGGCTGGATGCTGTTGCTGTGCGTCGTGCAGTGCAGATTAACTCCCTGTCTGGCTTCTGCCTGACCAAGCTGGACGTGCTGGACGGCCTGAAAGAAGTGAAAATCTGCGTCGGTTACCGTATGCCAGATGGCCGCGAAGTGACCACTACTCCGCTGGCAGCTGACGACTGGGAAGGTATCGAGCCGATTTACGAATCCATGCCAGGCTGGTCCGAAACCACCTTTGGTGTGAAAGAGCGTAGCGGTCTGCCGAAAGCCGCGCTGGACTACATCAAGCGTATCGAAGAACTGACCGAAGTGCCGATCGACATTATCTCTACCGGCCCTGACCGTACTGAAACCATGATCCTGCGCGACCCGTTCGACGCATAATTCAGGTTTTGCCCGGCGGCGCTACGCTTGCCGGGCCTACAAAACACTTCTTAAGCCGGATAAGCAACGTGTATCCGGCTTTTTAGTTCCTCTTTCCCCCTTTCAGTCAAATAAATTAGCCGCTAAGTATCTGGCTGGTTTATCATCAATAGTGAATATCTCTGCGGTTTGACCGCGTTTTTCCCTTTTCCTGAGGTTGATGTGCAGTTAACGAGTTTCACCGATTACGGCTTGCGTGCGCTGATTTACATGGCGTCGTTGCCACAAGGACAGATGACCAGTATCTCTGAGGTGACAGAGGTCTACGGCGTGTCCCGTAATCATATGGTCAAAATAATCAATCAACTTAGCCGTGCGGGATACGTGACTGCCGTCCGCGGGAAAAACGGGGGGATTCGTCTCGGTAAACCAGCGCAGAGTATTCGTGTTGGGGATGTGGTACGTGAACTGGAGCCGCTGACTCTGGTGAATTGCAGCAGCGAGTTCTGCCACATCACTCCCGCTTGCCGCCTGAAACAGGCGCTTTCTAAGGCTGTGCAAAGTTTTCTCAAGGAACTGGATAACTACACGCTGGCCGATTTGGTTGAAGAGAATCAACCGCTGTATAAATTATTGCTGGTGGAATGAAGAAAATTTCCACCGGAGCTGACAACGGAGGAACCGACATGTCACATGATCCTTTCCAGGAACGCGAAGCAGAAAAGTACGCGAATCCTATCCCAAGCCGCGAGTTCATCATCGAACACTTAACTAAACGCGAAAAGCCCGCTAATCGTGAAGAACTTGCCGTTGAATTAAACATTGAAGGCGAAGAGCAAATTGAAGCCCTTCGCCGCCGCCTGCGCGCTATGGAGCGCGACGGCCAGCTGGTCTTTACCCGCCGCCAGTGCTATGCCCTGCCGGAACGTCTCGACCTGCTGAAAGGCATCGTTATCGGTCATCGCGATGGCTACGGCTTCCTGCGCGTCGAAGGACGCAAGGATGACCTGTACCTGTCATCTGAACAGATGAAAATGTGCATCCACGGCGATCAGATCCTGGCGCAGCCGTTAGGGGCTGACCGCAAGGGCCGCCGTGAGGCACGCGTGGTTCGCGTACTGGTGCCGAAAACCAGCCAGATTGTCGGGCGTTACTTCACCGACGCGGGCGTTGGCTTTGTGGTGCCGGACGACAGCCGTCTTAGCTTCGACATCCTGATCCCGCCGGAAGAAGTGATGGGCGCGCGCATGGGTTTCGTGGTGGTGGTTGAACTCACCCAGCGTCCAACGCGTCGCACCAAAGCGATTGGTAAGATCGTGGAAGTGCTGGGCGATAACATGGGTACCAGCATGGCCGTGGATATGGCGTTGCGTACGCATGAAATTCCACACGTCTGGCCAACCGCTGTTGAAGAGCAGGTCAAAGACCTGAAAGAACAGGTGCCGGAAGAGGCCAAAGTGGGCCGCGTGGATCTGCGCGATCTGCCGCTGGTCACTATCGATGGCGAAGATGCCCGCGACTTTGATGACGCCGTCTTCTGCGAGAAAAAACGCGGCGGCGGCTGGCGTTTGTGGGTGGCGATTGCGGACGTGAGCTATTACGTGCGCACCAACACCCCGCTGGACAGTGAAGCCCGCAGCCGTGGTACGTCGGTGTACTTCCCGTCGCAGGTGGTCCCAATGCTGCCAGAAGTGCTTTCCAACGGCCTCTGCTCCCTGAACCCACAGGTCGATCGCCTGTGTATGGTCTGCGAAATGACCATCTCCACCAAAGGGCGTTTAACCGGCTACAAATTCTATGAAGCGGTGATGAGCTCGCATGCGCGCCTGACGTACACCAAAGTCTGGCACATGCTGCAGGGCGATCAGGAATTGCGCGAGCAGTACGCGCCGCTGGTGAAACACATTGAAGAGCTGCATAGCCTCTACAAAGTGCTGGATCAGGCGCGCGAAGAGCGCGGCGGGATCTCCTTTGAGAGCGAAGAAGCGAAGTTTATCTTCAACGCCGAGCGCCGCATCGAACGTATCGAGCAGACGCAGCGTAACGATGCGCACAAACTGATTGAAGAGTGCATGATCCTGGCGAACATTTCGGCGGCGCGTTTCGTTGAGAAAGCCAAAGAGCCTGCGCTGTTCCGTATTCACGATAAACCAACCACCGAAGCGATCACCGCATTCCGTTCTGTGCTGGCGGAGCTGGGTCTGGAACTGCCGGGCGGCAGCAAACCAGAACCGCGCGACTACGCCGAGCTGCTGGAATCGATTGGCGATCGCCCTGACGCAGAAATGCTGCAAACGATGCTACTGCGCTCGATGAAACAGGCGATTTACGACCCAGAAAACCGTGGTCACTTCGGCCTGGCGCTGCAGTCTTACGCGCACTTTACCTCTCCGATCCGTCGTTACCCGGATCTGTCACTGCACCGCGCCATTAAGTATCTGTTGGCACAAGAGCAGGGGCATAAAGGAAACACCACCGAAACCGGCGGCTACCATTATTCTATGGAAGAAATGCTCCAGCTCGGTCAGCACTGTTCAATGGCGGAACGTCGTGCAGACGAAGCGACGCGTGACGTGGCTGACTGGCTGAAGTGTGATTTCATGCTGGATCAGGTGGGCAACGTCTTTAAAGGCGTCATTGCCAGCGTCACCGGCTTTGGTTTCTTCGTGCGTCTCGACGAGCTGTTCATCGACGGTCTGGTTCACGTCTCGTCTCTGGACAACGATTACTATCGCTACGACCAGGTCGGACAGCGTCTGACGGGTGAATCCGGTGGCCAGACTTACCGTCTGGGCGATCGTGTGGAAGTCAAAGTTGAAGCCGTCAACATGGACGAGCGTAAGATTGATTTCAGCCTGATCTCCAGCGAACGTGCGCCGCGTAACGTCGGTAAAACCGAACGTGAAAAGGCCAGAAAAGGGCCGAATGGTAAAACCAGCGGCAAACGTCGCCAGGCAGGTAAGAAGGTGAACTTCGAGCCAGATGCCGCTTTCCGTGGTGATAAAGGCAAACCAGCGCCGAAACCACCGAAAGCCAAGAAAGAGAAAGGCGCGAAAAAACCGTCGGCTAAGACTCAGAAAATAGCGGCCGCGACTAAAGCGAAGCGTGCGGCGAAGAAAAAAGTGGCGGAGTGATTTCCCCTCACCCTGACCCTCTCCCCATTGGGGAGAGGGGAAAAAGCAAAAGCAATTAACGAGAACCATCAATGAGTGAAATGATTTACGGCATCCATGCGGTGCAGGCCCTGCTGGAGCGCGCACCGGAGCGTTTTCAGGAAGTTTATATTCTGAAAGGGCGTGAGGATAAACGTCTGCTGCCGCTGATCCATGCTCTGGAAGCCCAGGGCGTGGTGATTCAGCTGGCAAGCCGCCAGTTCCTCGACGAAAAAAGCGAGGGTGCCGTTCACCAGGGGATTATCGCGCGTGCGAAGCCGGGCCGTCAGTACCAGGAAAACGATCTGCCGGATCTGATTGCCCAACTGAATAACCCGTTCTTCCTGATCCTCGACGGCGTGACCGATCCACACAACCTCGGCGCATGCCTGCGTAGCGCAGATGCGGCAGGTGTTCATGCGGTGATTGTGCCGCGTGACCGTTCTGCACAGCTGAACGCCACGGCGAAGAAAGTGGCCTGCGGCGCGGCGGAAAACGTACCGCTGATCCGCGTGACCAACCTGGCGCGCACTATGCGTCAGCTACAGGAAGAGAACATCTGGATCGTCGGCACCGCTGGCGAAGCCGATCACACCCTGTACCAGAGCAAAATGACGGGCCGTATGGCGCTGGTGATGGGTGCAGAAGGCGAAGGGATGCGTCGTCTGACTCGCGAGCATTGCGATGAGCTGATCAGCATTCCGATGGCGGGCAGCGTTTCGTCTCTGAACGTGTCTGTGGCAACAGGTATCTGCCTGTTCGAAGCAGTGCGTCAGCGCGGGTAATAAACAGCAAGGCCTTCCTGCGGAAGGCCTTTAGTGTTTTCTCCCTCTCCCGTGGGAGAGGGCCGGGGTGAGGGCATCAGACGGTGAAGGACTGAAGCGCCACCGGGCGCAAAGGCTACTCCTCCAGTGACCGAAGATGGTCGTCTTTCTTGAGCGTCATCAGCGCGACAATACTCACCACCGCCGTCGCCATTACGTAATACGCCGGAATATCCAGATTCCCGGTCTGCTTAATCAACCCCGTAATAATCAAACCCGCGCAGCCTGAGAAGATCGCGTTCGACAGCGAATAGGCCAGCCCAAGGCCGGTGTAACGAACACGCGTCGGGAACATCTCCGACAGCATCGCCGGGCCAGGACCCGCCAGCATTCCCACCAGACCGCCCGCAATCAACACTACAATCGCTTTGACCGCCAGCGTGCTGGATTCCGCCTGCAAAATCTTCAGTAAAGGCAGGGCGAGGATCAGCAGCAGCGCAGTCGCAATCACCATCACCGTACGCCGCCCGATGCGGTCGCTCAGGATGCCCGACGGGATAATCGTCAGCGCAAAGCCAATATTTGAAATCACCGCAATCAGCAGCGCCTGGTTAAAACCGGTGTGCAACGCGGATTGTAAATAGGTCGGCATAATCACCAGATAGGTATACCCGGCGGCAGACCACACCATTACGCGGGCAATCCCCATCACAATCGCCTTGAGGGTGGCAGCGGTTTGCGCCTGGGCGACGACTGGCTTTTCCTTTTGCTGCACAAAGCTCGGTGTCTCCTCCATGCTCACCCGCAACCACAGGGCGACCACACCCATCGGTAGGGCGAGGAAGAACGGGATGCGCCAGCCCCAGTCATGCAGCGCTTCGGGCGTCAGCACGGCGGAGAGCAAAGCGACTATCCCTGCGCCTGCCAGCAGGCCGAGCGCAACGGTAAAGGATTGCCACGCGCCGTACAGACCGCGTTTCCCGCGTGGGGCGAACTCGGTCATCAGCGACACCGCACCGCCATATTCCCCCCCGGCAAACAAGCCCTGCAGAATGCGCAGCCCGGTGATGATCAGCGGTGCCGCAATGCCGATACTGGCGTAGACCGGCACGATACCAATGGCAGCAGTGGCGAGCGTCATCAGCACCAGCACAATAATCAGCGTTGGCTTGCGACCGATTCGGTCGCCAATGCGTCCGAAGACAACCGCGCCAAGCGGACGGAAGAAAAAAGCCACGGCAAATGAGGCGTAGGTGAGGATCAGGCTGGTCATCCCGGCTTCGCCTTCAAGCTGGAAAAAGTTCTTCGCAATGACGGTCGCCATAAACCCGTATACCGCGAATTCATACCATTCGATGAAGTTACCAATCGAGCCTGCAATTAAAGCGCGCTTGTGCGCGTCCGGCGCACGTTGGGAAGAGTGCATAATGATTCTCTCATGGGATGTGAGAATAAATTATTCAACAGAATGGTCCGCGTGAAATAGTTTATTCTTATGTTGTGTGACCTGATTCACGAATGATTTCAGTTAGTTTGCCACCTTGTGACCCGACTCCCATGCAGCGCTCGCGTGCGCTGTCCATACTTACCTTCATTGCCATTGAAGGAGGGACACACATGCACTGGCAGACACACACGGTTTTTAATCAGCCTGTACCGCTGTCGAACAGTAATCTGTTTTTGTCCGATTGCGCCTTGCACGAGGCAGTGGCGCGTGAAGGGGCCGACTGGGACAGCGAATTTCTCGCCAGCATTGGTCAGCAGCTTGGCACGGCAGAATCCCTGGAGCTGGGGCGTCTCGCCAACACCAATCCACCGGAGTTGTTGCGTTACGATCCGCGAGGAGAACGACTTGATGATGTGAGATTCCATCCAGCCTGGCATTTGCTGATGCAGGGACTGTGCGCTAACCGGGTCCATAATCTGCCCTGGGAAGATGAGGCCCGCAAAGGTTCGTTTGTCGCTCGCGCTGCGCGATTTGTGCTCCATGCGCAGGTAGAAGCGGGAACACTTTGCCCGATAACAATGACGTTCGCCGCCACGCCGCTACTCCAGCAGACGCTTCCCAAACTTTTCCATGACTGGCTTACGCCTCTGCTGAGCGATCGCTACGATCCACATCTGGCCCCCGGCGTACAAAAGCGTGGGCTGCTGATCGGCATGGGAATGACTGAAAAGCAGGGGGGCTCGGACGTGCTGAGTAACACCACACGGGCGGAAAAATGTAGTGACGGGAGCTATCGACTGATTGGGCATAAATGGTTTTTCTCCGTGCCGCAAAGCGATGCCCATCTGGTGCTGGCGCAGGCCAAAGGGGGATTATCATGCTTTTTCCTCCCGCGTATTCTCCCAGATGGGCAGCGTAATAGCGTCCGACTGGAACGCCTGAAAGACAAGCTCGGCAACCGCTCGAACGCCAGCAGCGAAGTCGAATTGATGAATGCCTCAGGCTGGCTGCTGGGTGAAGAGGGCGAGGGTGTAAGACAGATCCTGAAAATGGGCGGACTGACGCGCTTTGATTGTGCGTTAGGTAGCCACGGGCTGATGCGCCGCGCGCTGTCCGTCGCGCTGTACCATGCACATCAGCGCCAGACGTTTGGTAAAAATCTAGTCGACCAGCCGCTAATGCGCGAAGTATTAAGCCGGATGGCGCTGCAGCTCGAAGGACAAACCGCGCTGCTGTTCCGTCTGGCGCGCGCATGGGATCGGCGCGACGATCCGCAAGAATCTGCCTGGGCGCGGCTCTTTACCCCTGCGGCTAAATACAGCGTGTGCAAAGGGGGGATGCCGTTTGTCGCCGAAGCAATGGAAGTGCTTGGGGGCGTCGGTTATTGCGAAGAGAGCGAGCTGCCTCGCATCTACCGTGAGATGCCGGTGAACAGTATCTGGGAAGGCTCGGGCAATATCATGTGCCTGGATGTCCTGCGGGTGCTGGCGAAACATTCTGGAATTATTGATGTTTTGCATGAAGACTTCGCGCAGGTGAAAGGTCAGGATCGCCATTTTGATCGTGGCTGGCGGCAGTTGCAGCAAAAATTACGCAAACCGCAGGAAGCGCAGGGCAGGGAGATCGCTTCGCAACTCTATTTATTGGGAGCCGGTGCGCAAATGTTGCGACACGCATCGCCTCCTGTGGCGCAGGCGTGGTGTCGCATGATGCTGGACCCCCGTGGCGGCTCGCTGTTGAGCGAACAGGTGCAAAACGACCTGCTGCTGCGCGCCACAGGGCGAGTGGGCTAGTTCTTCAGACGGAACAGGCTAACAAGCTCAGTCAGGTGTGAGCCTTTCTCGCGCAGCGTGTGTGCTGTTTGCTCGCTGCGCGAAACCCGGTCGGCGTTGATATGCGACGCTTCACCGATGTGCGACATCGCCAGATTGACCTGACGAATCCCCGCCGACTGTTCGTGCGAGGCATGGTTAATCTCTGTGACCAGTTGGTTGATGTTATCGATGTGAACAATTATCGAGTCCATCGCCTGCCGGGTTTGCTCGGAAAGCTGGTGGCCTTCGGTGACTTTCTTCAGCGTGTCGCCGATGAGTTGTTCGATCTCCTTCACGGCATTTGCACTGCGCGCGGCCAGCGCCCGAACTTCCTGAGCGACCACAGCAAAACCTTTGCCGTGCTCACCTGCGCGCGCGGCTTCGACCGCGGCGTTCAGCGCCAGGATATTGGTCTGGAAAGCGATTGACTCAATCACGCGGGTGATGTCTTCAATACGTTTCGATGCGTCGCGAATATCATCCATCGTCGCGACAGCATTACCGACCGTTTCCCCGCCGTGATGTACCGCGCGAGATGTTTCCCCGACGAGCTGCTGGGTTTGCTGCATGTTCGCCGCATTTTGCGCCACGGAGGCGGCAAGCTGCTCCATACTCGCGGAGGTTTCTTCGACGCTGCTGGCCTGTTTGTTGATCTGCCCAGAGATTTCACCGGTATCGGACGCCAGTGCGTTAGTACCAAGGTGGATTTCACCCGCGGCTTCACGCACCTGCTGAACGATTTTCTGCAGCCCACCGCCGATGCCGTTAATCGCGTCAATCAGTTGGCCCACTTCATCCTGGCGGTTAACAGGCAGCTCTGCACGAAGGTCGCCTGCGGCGTATTGACGGGCAAGATGGATAACATCGCGCAGTGGCCGAGTTAACCAGCGACGAATAATGATAACGAACATGGCTGCGAACAGAATCGACAACACAATGCCCGCCAGCAGGAAGCGATCGCGTAAGGCGTTGACGTGCTCCAGCAGTACCGATTTATCCACCTCACCAATAATTGTCCAGTTCCAGCCCGGCAGCGGGGTATAGGCCATTTTGAGCGTGCGTCCATCATCACTGACACGCTCGACGGTGCCCTCTTTGCCGCTCAGCAATTGCTGCTGGAGTGCGCTATCCCATTTCGGCTGCTGCCCCTCTTCGCTGGCATGGAACAGATATTGCCCGCGTGTTTTGCCATTACTGCGATCCAGCACGTAGAAATGACCGCTTTCACCCAAGCGGCGGTTGAGGATCTTATCGCGCATCACGTTCCAGGAATGTCCAATGTCGATACCGACAAAAATGATCGCAATCACCTGCCCACTTGCATCTTTCACCGGCTGATACTGCGTGATGTAGCGCTTGCCAAACAGCAGAGCCAGGCCGCGATAAACCGCGCCTTTACTGACGCTGCTGAAGGCGGCGCTGGTGTTGTCGAGAACGGTGCCCATCGCTCGTTCACCGTTTTCTTTGCGCAGGGATGTGGCGACGCGGATAAAGTTGTTACCGCTGCGTACAAACAGCGTCGAGATTGCTCCGGTACGATTCAGAAAATCATCGGAGAAAGTGTTGTTTTCGTGGAGCTCGGTATCGCCGCCTTTCAACAGTGGAGCGTTTTGACCGTTGATCGCGCGGATTTGGCGGGTATCAATATTCAGTGGTTGTGGCAGAAACGTGCTGAAGAGTTTGGTGTAGCTTTCGACTTCTTCGCCAAGGCTGGTATTAAACATCTGCACCATATCCACGACACCAGTGGACTGGTTGTGAAGATCCTCTACCGCCAGTGCCTCTAGCTGTTGGCTGGCTTTGTGACTCAGGAGGAAAGTGAACAGCAGAAACAGTATTGCGACACTCACGCCGGTCAGTAGCGATAACTTAGCGCCAAGACCTGCACGGCGGAAAAAATTGATCATAAATTGCTCATTGTTGAAAAGGTATGGCTGTTCAACGGCAGAGCGAGGCTAACATTTATCAACTTTATGTAACTAAATGTTACATAGCTGTGTCGAGTTAGTAGCGTTAAGGATAATCGATTTGTAAAAAGACAAAAGCCACTAACATTAAGTGGCTTTTATAGGTATAGGGGGACTATCAGGCGTAGAGAATAGCTTGTACACGCCATTGGTCGGCGTATCGGTCTTCCTGCATCTGGACGATTCGATACCAAGATGCCCCTTGCTCATCCGCTTTTAAGGCAATGACACGTTCAACGTCTTGCGGGCTCCCTGAAATATTATTCACAGAGATTAGGCCAATTTCGTTTAAGCCTGTGACGCAATCAGCACTGGCAAACTCTGCTGACTGTGCGGTTGTGCTCATCAGCCCAGCTGAGAGCAGCAGTGAGGTCAAAGCAAGAGATCGTTTCATTGTCAGCTCCATTTCACATGTCTCCGGTATCCGCCGGGCAATCCTTCGCAAATAAACTCACTTCCATTGTCACAGGCATGGAGTTTATTGTGGACAGGAAAACGTCTATGGACGCAAAGCAGTGTAAATGTCGTTTAAATGCTGACAGTTATTTGCGATACAAAATGGCCTGCGAGTACCACTGTCCGGTAATGATGGTTTCATCCACCATAATAATGACGTAGTAATCTGCTTTTGCGGCGACGGCTTTTGCTCTTATGTCATCCTCTGCATCCGCCGGTGAGCCACGAACTAACGTGCTGACGGTACCCATTCGTTGTAATCCTTCGGTTTGATTACGGCGAATTTCCTGAGGATGATTGGTGGCCGGTGGAGCGGGCTGAGGTGTTCCTTCCAGCACGCTACAGCTTGTTACCAGCAACACCAGCAATAAAGCAGCTAACCTGCGCATAACCATATCTCGTTTCCTGATAGCCATAGTGTAGATGTCTGCGAATTTAGTTTTGGGGGAATGTTCCCAAACTGTTATCTGTGACGTCATTTTCGAATGAAAATAGCGTGAAAGCGTAATCCAGTTCTCAACATTATGAATCACCCATTAGAAAGAGGATCGGCAATGATTGAACTAAAGACGCAGCAGCTTGGTGAGCATGAAATTCTACACGCTTTCCCGGCTGGATTGAGTGAGCAACCATTGCCACTTGTGATTTTTTATCATGGGTTTACCTCATCTAAACTGGTTTACAGCTACTTTGCGGTCGCGCTGGCGCAGGCAGGATTTCGTGTGGTGATGCCCGATGCGCCCGATCACGGTTCGCGTTTTTCGGGTGATGAGCAGACGCGTTTGGGCCAGTTCTGGCAAATCTTACAGGGCAGCCTGGGCGAGTTTTCCGGGCTAAGAGATGCGCTCTATCAGGCGGGGCTGGTGGCCGATGAACGTCTCGCTGTAGCAGGTGCGTCGATGGGGGGAATGACCGCACTCGGGATCATGGCACGCCATCCGGAAGTGAAGTGCGTGGCGAGCTTAATGGGGTCGGGCTATTTTTCGACGCTTTCTCAGACGCTATTTCCGCCCCAGGCGCAGGATGTCGACGCGGTTCTCGCCTCGCTCGCTGACTGGGACGTGACTCACGCGCTGCCGCGTTTGGCCGACCGCCCACTGTTGCTGTGGCACGGCGAGGCCGATGATATCGTGCCTGCCGCCGAAACGTTGCGTTTGCAGCAGGCGCTTGTGCGAGAGGGGCTGGATAATAACCTGACCTGCCTGTGGGAAGCGGGCGTGCGGCATCGCATTACGCCCACGGCGCTGGATGCCACCACTGATTTTTTCCGTAAAAACCTTTAAACGCGCAGGATTTTGACGCCCAGATCCTCAAGTTTTTGCAGGATCTGCGGATTAGCACTTTTACCGGTGATCACCATGTCGATCTGCTCGGCGCGGCTGAACAGCATTCCGGCTCGTTCGCCCACTTTGCTGCTGTCGACCAGCACCACCAGTTTCCCGACGACATTCAGCATATTTTGTTCCGCCATCGCCGTGAGCATATCAGTTTTGTACAGCCCATCGGCGGTCAGCCCTTTGCCGCTGGTGAACATCCAGTGCCCGGCGTACAGGCTGTTTTCACTGTCCTGTGGGCTGAGGGTGATGGACTGGCTCTTGTTGTACTGGCCGCCCATGATCACCACGCTTTCGTGCTCCTGGTCGATCAGATAGTTGGCCAGCGGCAAATAGTTTGTGATGATTTGTACCGGTTTTCCGCACATTTCACGGCCCAGTAAAAAAGCCGTCGAACCGCAGTTAATCACCACGCTTTCACCGGGATTCACCAGTTGCGAAGCGGCGCGGGCGATACGCACTTTCTCATCGTGATTCTGCGCCTGATGAATATTCATTGGCGTCCAGCGTGGGCGTTGCTGGCTAATGGCTTCCGCGCCATTGCGCACTTTCTTGAGCTTACCGCTCTCATCGAGCTTATTGATATCGCGGCGCGCCGTGGCAGGGGATATTTCAAGACGATCAATCACTTGTTCGACGGTGACAAAACCTTTTTGTGCCAGGAGTTCCAGTAAGATTTGATGCCGTTGCGCTTCCGTCATGAGCTATTCCGAAAAAAATTGATTTTAAAAGATGATATTTGAAATAGCCTGAAAATACTAAGCAAAAGAGAAAATCGCCAGGCGCACTGGCCTGGCGAAAGCTGTTCTTTGGTTACAGGAACGATTTAAACGGCAGATCCGGCTCAATGGTGAAGCAATCATCAAAGCCACGCGGGTAGTGATATTCGAAATTATCTTTATCCAGCGGCCAGGTAAATTTGCCGCCCACCTGCCAGATAAACGGCTTGAATCCGTACTTCAGACGATCTTTTTTCATCTCCCACAGGACCCGAATTTCCTGCGGATCGGCCTGGAAGTTTGACCAGATATCGTGATGGAACGGAATCACCACTTTGGTGTTGAGCGCTTCCGCCATACGCAGCATATCGGCGCTGGTCATTTTATCGGTAATACCGCGCGGGTTCTCTCCGTATGAGCCGAGCGCGACGTCGATCTTGTGTTCGTTGCCGTGCTTAGCATAGTAGTTGGAATAGTGAGAGTCGCCGCTGTGATAAAGCGATCCGCCCGGTGTTTTGAACAGATAATTTACCGCACGTTGGTCCATGCCATCCGGCAGAATACCTGCGGCTTTTTGGTCGGCTGGGAGGGTTATCAACGCGGTACGATCGAACGCATCAAGCGCATGAATTTCCACGTCTTTGATTTTCACCACGTCGCCCGGTTTCATGACGATGCAGCGCTCTTTCGGCACGCCCCAGCCAATCCACAAGTCGACGCAAGTTTGTGGCCCAATAAACGGCACATCGTCCGCGCAGTTTTGCATGACTGCTGCGGCCACGTTGACGTCGATATGATCGTTATGATCGTGAGTCGAGAGCACCGCATCGATCTGACGAATGGCGAACGGATCCAGCACAAACGGCGTGGTGCGCAGGTTTGGCTGTAGTTTTTTGACGCCTGCCATGCGCTGCATCTGGTGTCCGTCTTTCATCAGCGGATTGCCGTGGCTCTGTTTGCCGGTGCCGCACCAGAAATCGACGCAGATATTGGCACTGCCTTCTGATTTCAGCCAAATACCGGTACAGCCAAGCCACCACATTGCAAAAGTGCCTGGTGCGACCTGCTCTTGTTCAATCTCTTCATTCAGCCAGCTGCCCCATTCCGGGAAGGTGCTCAGAATCCATGATTCACGGGTGATGGATTTCACTTTACTCATTGTTCAACTCCCTTTTTAATCATAAATAATCATTTAGTGATTTGTTATGATTTATTTTGTCACCATTAAATCAGCATTGCAACGACGATTTTGCATAATCATTGATGTAACACATCGAAGTAACAGGAAGTGAAGAATGCGATTCTTATTTCTGGGTTTGTGTTAATTATCTAAATTAAAAGAATAAATTATGATTCATGCGTATGGAATGAAAATCATTATGAAGTGCAGGGAAATAATTTGCGTGACGCGTCACAAATAATCAAATTCAATCTTGTGGTGATTATTTGTGATTACTAGAGTGAGGGCACTTCTCTTACGCAGTTTGTCCTTTGTGCCCTCACTTTCTGGAGTGTGTTATGGAAATCCTCTACAGCGTCTTTACCGTCTTCTTCAATCAGGTAATGACCAACGCGCCGCTGTTGCTGGGTATTGTGACCTGTCTCGGCTATATCCTGTTGCGTAAAAGCGCGAGTGTGATCGTCAAAGGCACCATCAAAACGATTATCGGTTTTATGCTGTTGCAGGCGGGATCGGGTATTTTGACCAGCACGTTTAAGCCCGTTGTCGCCAAAATGTCAGAAGTTTACGGCATTAATGGTGCGATTTCGGATACCTACGCGTCGATGATGGCGACCATAGAACGCATGGGTGATGCTTACAGCTGGGTTGGCTATGCGGTGCTGCTCGCGCTGGCGTTGAATATCACTTACGTGCTGCTGCGCCGGATCACGGGCATTCGTACCATCATGCTGACGGGACATATCATGTTCCAGCAGGCCGGGCTGATTGCCGTCTTTTTCTTTATCTTTGGCTACCCGATGTGGACCACCATTATCTGCACGGCGGTGTTGGTGTCGCTCTACTGGGGCATCACCTCCAACATGATGTACAAGCCGACGCAGGAAGTGACCGACGGCTGCGGTTTTTCCATCGGACATCAGCAGCAATTTGCCTCGTGGATCGCCTATAAAGTCGCGCCATACCTCGGAAAGAAAGAGGAGAGCGTGGAAGACCTCAAACTCCCCGGTTGGCTGAACATTTTCCACGACAACATCGTCTCCACGGCGATTGTCATGACCATTTTCTTCGGCGCGATTCTGCTCTCTTTTGGCATTGACGTGGTGCAGGCGATGGCCGGGAAAACCCACTGGACTATCTACATTCTGCAGACAGGCTTCCAGTTCGCGGTGGCGATTTTCATCATCACTCAGGGCGTGCGCATGTTTGTCGCTGAGCTTTCCGAAGCATTCAACGGTATCTCCCAGCGACTGATTCCCGGTGCCGTTCTGGCCATTGACTGTGCGGCTATCTACAGCTTTGCGCCGAATGCGGTGGTGTGGGGCTTTATGTGGGGCACTATCGGCCAGCTGATTGCGGTTGGCATTCTGGTCGGCTGTGGCTCTTCCATTCTGATCATCCCTGGCTTCATCCCAATGTTCTTCTCTAACGCCACTATTGGTGTCTTTGCTAACCACTTCGGCGGCTGGCGCGCGGCTGTCAAAATTTGCCTGGTGATGGGGATGATAGAAATCTTTGGCTGCGTGTGGGCGGTCAAACTCACCGGTATGAGCGCGTGGATGGGCATGGCGGACTGGTCGATTCTGGCACCACCGATGATGCAGGGCTTCGCCTCTGTCGGCCTGGCCTTTATGGCCGTCATTATCTTGATTGCACTGGTTTATATGGTCTTCGCTGGGCGCACACTGCGCGCTGAAGAAGACGCAGAGAAACAGCTGGCAGAGCACTCTGCCTAACAAGGAGTTTTGATTATGACCGTACGTATTCTGGCAGTGTGTGGTAACGGACAGGGCAGCTCCATGATCATGAAAATGAAAGTGGACCAGTTTCTCACCGGGGAAGGTGTGAGCCACACGGTGAACAGCTGCGCCGTAGGCGAGTACAAAAGCGAGCTAAGCGGGGCGGATATCATTATTGCCTCAACGCATATTGCAGGCGAAATCACGGTGACGGGCAATAAATATGTGGTGGGCGTGCGCAATATGCTCTCCGCCGCCGATTTCGGTCCAAAGTTGATGGACGTCATCAAAGAGCACTTCCCCGGCGACATCAAATAAGGACGCGACATGAAATTACGTGATTCGCTGGCGGAAAACCGTTCCATCCAGCTGCAGGCCGAGGCCAGCACCTGGCAGGAGGCTGTCAAACTGGGCGTTGATTTGCTGGTTAAGGCCGATGTGGTTGAGCCGCGCTACTACCAGGCCATTCTCGACGGCGTGGCGCAGCACGGCCCGTACTTCGTCATTGCGCCAGGCCTTGCCATGCCACACGGTCGCCCGGAAGAGGGCGTCAAAAAAACCGGCTTCGCGCTGGTGACGCTGAAAACACCGCTGGTGTTTAACCACGAAGACAACGACCCGGTCGATATCCTGATCACTATGGCGGCAGTTGATGCCACCACCCATCAGGAAGTGGGCATCATGCAGATCGTGAATCTGTTTGATGATGAAGCCAATTTCGACCGCCTACGCGCCTGTCGTACCGAGCAGGACGTTCTGGAATTAATCGATAGCGCCAATGCGGCGACAGTTTAATAGGGAATTGAAAATGTCATTACCAATGTTGCAGGTGGCTCTGGATAACCAAACGATGGCTCACGCGTACGAAACAACGCGTCTGATTGCAGAAGAAGTCGACATCATCGAAGTCGGCACTATTCTTTGCGTCGGGGAGGGGGTGCGCGCGGTGCGTGACCTGAAAGCTCTGTATCCGCACAAAATTGTGCTGGCCGATGCCAAAATTGCCGATGCGGGGAAAATTCTCTCCCGTATGTGTTTTGAAGCCAACGCCGACTGGGTGACGGTGATCTGCTGCGCGGATATCAACACCACCAAAGGCGCGCTGGAAGTGGCAAAAGAGTTCAACGGCGATGTGCAGATTGAACTGACCGGCTACTGGACCTGGGAACAGGCGAAAGAGTGGCACGACGCGGGTATTCAGCAGGTGGTTTATCACCGCAGCCGCGACGCGCAGGCCGCCGGTGTTGCCTGGGGCGACGCGGACATCAGCGCCATCAAACGTCTTTCGGATATGGGCTTTAAAGTGACGGTGACGGGCGGTCTGGCGCTGGAAGACTTACCGCTGTTTAAAGGGATTCCAATCCACGTCTTTATTGCCGGTCGCAGCATTCGCGATGCCGCGTCTCCGGTTGAAGCCGCGCGTCAGTTCAAACGCTCCATCGCCCAGCTGTGGGGATAAGGAGCGGGTATGTTGTCTACACAAGCTCCGCTCGGTATCTATGAAAAAGCTCTTCCCGCCGGTGAGTGCTGGCTTGAGCGCTTACAGCTTGCGCAAAAACTGGGATTCGATTTTGTTGAAATGTCCGTGGATGAAACAGATCTACGCCTTTCTCGTCTCGACTGGAGTCGTAAAGAGCGTCTGAAGCTAGTCAACGCGGTGGCGGAAACCGGCGTGCGGGTGCCGTCAATGTGCCTGAGTGCCCATCGTCGTTTTCCACTCGGTAGTGAAGACGATCTGATTCGCGACCAGGGGCTGGAGATCATGCGCAAAGCCATCACGTTTGCGCAGGATGTTGGAATTCGTGTGATCCAGCTGGCAGGCTATGACGTCTATTATCAGAAAGCGAATGATGAAACTCGCCGTCGTTTTCGTGAGGGACTGAAAGAGAGCGTCGACATGGCCAGCCGTGCGCAGGTGACGCTGGCGATGGAGATCATGGATTACCCGCTGATGAACTCCATAAGCAAAGCGCTTGGCTATGCACACTACCTCAATAATCCGTGGTTCCAGCTTTATCCTGATATCGGCAATCTGTCGGCGTGGGATAACGACGTACAAATGGAGTTGCAGGCAGGTCGCGGGCATATCGTGGCGGTTCACGTCAAAGACACACTTCCTGGCGTATTCAAAAATGTCCCGTTCGGCACCGGGGTTGTGGATTTCGAACAATGCTTCCGGACGCTTAAACAGAGTGGCTATTGTGGGCCGTACCTGATTGAGATGTGGAGTGAAACGTCAGACGACCCGCTCGCCGAAGTGGCGAAAGCCCGCGACTGGGTACGCGAGCGGATGGCGCGGGCCGGATTGCTGGAGGCGTCTCATGCAACAGCTTAAACAGCAAGTGTTTGACGCCAATATGGATCTCCCGCGCTACGGTCTGGTGACGTTTACCTGGGGTAATGTGAGCGCGATCGATCGTGAACGCGGGTGGGTGGCGATCAAACCCAGCGGTGTGGCATATGACGTCATGCAGCCAGAGGATATGGTGGTGGTAGATCTGGACGGCAACGTTATTGACGGGAAATGGAACCCCTCTTCGGATACTGCCACCCATCTGGCGCTTTATCGCCGTTATCCGTCCCTCGGCGGCGTGGTGCATACCCACTCGACCCATGCAACGGCTTGGGCGCAGGCGGGGCTGGCCATCCCGGCGCTTGGCACCACGCACGCTGACTATTTCTTTGGTGACATCCCCTGTACCCGCGCGTTAACCGAAGAAGAAGTGCAGGGCGAATATGAGCTAAATACCGGGAAAGTCATCATCGAGACGGTCGGTGAGCGCGAACCGCTACATACGCCGGGAATTGTCGTCTGGCAGCACGGTCCATTCTCGTGGGGCAAAAATGCGCACGATGCGGTGCACAATGCGGTGGTGATGGAAGAGGTGGCGAAAATGGCGTGGATTGCGCGCGGTATCAATCCACAGCTTCAGCCCATCGACAGCTATCTGATGAACAAGCACTATCTGCGCAAACACGGTCCAAATGCCTATTACGGGCAGAAATAAAAAAAGCCCCCGGGCAGGGGGCAAGTCAAACTATGGCTATATTTTCGTTGTTGGCTTTCCTGGTGCTAGCGTCAAAGTCTTATCGATAGATATCTGCGCTGGCGTGCATATTGCCGTTGCTACCGGGCTCGCGGGTCAAAATGACGTGGTAGTACTTTGCGCCCTGTGCATCGGTCTCTTCATTCAGCGCCTGATCTGCTTCACTTTCGGTGGCGAAGTTATGATTGATGTAAATTACGCCCAAGCTCTGCACATCATCCATATTTCTGGCCTGTCGACCGTCTATCTTGATGGCTGCCATCGCGTTTGCACTAAGCAAAAGCGCAGCCAGAATGGCAATTACGATGTTTTTCATGATATGCGCTCCACGACTGCGTGCTGTGTGACGGTTTGTACCTCTCCTGTGCTGTTCGGATGGGGTCTGATTAAAGTGTAATCGTTAATATTGTGGGGAATGGCGACCATTTCTGATGCTGTTGTTCAAAAAAGTAGCGCTACCCGATGTGACTAATTTTAAATCATCTACTTAGACCGGCTTCACGCTTTGTGCGAATTATTTGTGCAATCAGCTTGAGTTTTTTAGGGTTCGCAATTAGAATGACGCGTCAATTTTTCGGCCGCCCTTTAACACGTTCCTTGCCTCCATGGGCCGCGGCTGACCCAGACAGGAGGCTGAATAATCCGTAAGGAGCAATTCGATGCGTCATTACGAAATCGTTTTTATGGTCCATCCTGACCAGAGCGAACAGGTTCCGGGTATGATCGAACGTTACACTGGTGCAATCACTGCAGCAGAAGGTACGATCCACCGTCTGGAAGACTGGGGCCGCCGTCAGCTGGCTTATCCGATCAACAAACTGCACAAAGCTCACTACGTTCTGCTGAACGTTGAAGCTCCGCAGGAAGCGATCGATGAGCTGGAAACTAACTTCCGCTTCAACGACGCCGTTATCCGCAGCATGGTAATGCGTACTAAGAACGCAGTTACCGAAGCATCTCCGATGGTTAAAGCGAAAGACGAGCGCCGTGAGCGTCGCGATGATTTCGCAAACGAAACCGCAGATGATTCTGATGCTGGGGATTCTGAAGAGTAATTTCTGATGACCAACCGTCTGGTGTTGTCCGGTACCGTGTGCAGGACCCCCCTTCGTAAGGTCAGCCCATCAGGAATTCCTCATTGCCAGTTCGTGCTTGAGCATCGTTCTGTGCAGGAGGAAGCCGGGTTTCACCGGCAGGCGTGGTGCCAAATGCCCGTTATTATTAGCGGACACGAAAACCAGGCCATTACTCACAGTATAACGGTCGGTAGCGCAGTAATCGTTCAGGGGTTCATTTCTTGCCACAAGGCAAAGAACGGCCTGAGCAAAATGGTTCTGCATGCCGAGCAGATTGATTTGATAGATTCTGGAGACTAGCCATATGGCACGTTATTTCCGTCGTCGCAAGTTCTGCCGTTTCACAGCGGAAGGCGTTCAAGAGATCGACTATAAAGATATCGCAACGCTGAAAAACTACATCACCGAAAGCGGTAAGATTGTCCCAAGCCGTATCACCGGTACTCGTGCAAAATATCAGCGTCAGCTGGCTCGCGCTATCAAACGCGCTCGCTACCTGTCTCTGCTGCCGTACACTGATCGTCATCAGTAATCGGGCACGGTCCATTAATACGACTTTAAGAGGATAAGGTAATGCAAGTTATTCTGCTTGATAAAGTAGCAAACCTGGGCAGCCTGGGTGATCAGGTTAACGTTAAAGCGGGCTACGCTCGTAACTTCCTGGTTCCACAGGGCAAAGCTGTTCCTGCTACTAAGAAAAACGTTGAGTTTTTCGAAACCCGTCGTGCTGAACTGGAAGCCAAACTGGCTGACGTTCTGGCGGCTGCTAATGCTCGTGCTGAAGCAATCAATGCACTGGGCACCGTTACCATCGCGTCTAAATCAGGCGACGAAGGTAAACTGTTCGGTTCTATCGGTACTCGCGACATCGCTGACGCTGTAACTGCAGCTGGCGTTGAAGTGGCTAAGAGCGAAGTTCGTATGCCGAACGGCGTTCTGCGTACCACTGGTGAGCACGAAGTGGACTTCCAGGTTCACAGCGAAGTGTTCGCTAAACTGGTTGTTAACGTTGTAGCTGAGTAATTTTTTACTCTGTTAGCGTTTAAGCGCCGGCCTTGTGCCGGCGTTTTGTTTTTTTAAGCCCCGCCAAAATCACACCCTGCGTCTTGTATGGTAGCTATTCCTCTCGCATTCCCTGATAATAATTGAAACGCAATTTTATCTTTGAGATTTGCTATGGAAGCCTCTCCTTCAGTCCCCGTTTTCGCCCGAAAGAATATCGCCTACGCAAGCGCTACACTGTGTTGTTTGTTATGGGGTAGCTCTTATCCGGCGATCAAAAGTGGCTACGAACTTTTCCAGATTGCTACCGACGATATTCCGTCGAAAGTGGTCTTTGCCGGTTACCGTTTTCTCTTCGCAGGTATGCTGTTGCTGATGTTTGCGCTGGCCCAGCGCAAACCCATTGCCCGGCTCACGCCACGGCAGTTTGGGCAGCTGACGTTGCTGGGTCTGACACAAACGACCATCCAGTACACGTTCTTCTATATCGGCCTCGCGTATACGACCGGCGTCAAAGGCTCGATAATGAACGCGACCGGGACTTTCTTCAGCGTACTGCTGGCGCACTTTATCTATCAGAACGACAAGCTTAGCTATAACAAAACCATCGGCTGTGTTCTCGGTTTTGCAGGTGTGATGCTGGTGAACTTCAACAGTGGATTGATGGATTTTAGCTTTGTCTGGAAGGGTGATGGTTTTGTGGTACTGGCGGCGTTTATCCTGTCTGCTGCCACGCTGTACGGTAAACGTATTTCGCAAACCGTCGATCCGACGGTGATGACTGGCTGGCAGCTGGGGATTGGCGGTGCTGTTCTGGTGGCCGGTGGCTATGCGACGGGCGGAACGCTGGAAGTACACAGTATGGCGGCGGTGGCCGTGCTCGGCTATCTGACCCTGCTGTCGTCCGTGGCCTTTGCCCTGTGGAGTATGCTGCTGAAAGTAAACCGCGTGAGCATGATTGCTCCGTTCAACTTTGTCATCCCCGTCGCGGGGACGGTGCTGTCGGCCATTTTCCTTGGGGAAAACATTCTGGATATCAAATACGCGATCGCGCTGGTGCTGGTTTGCTCGGGGATTTGGTGGGTGAATAAGGCGAAAAAAGCGGTCTGATATGAACGCCCGGCCGGCACGACCGGGCATCTCGGTTATTTCACTCGCATAAAGCTGCCGTTTTGTTCACGCATAAACAGCACCTGCTGGCCGTTGCCGGTATCAATCGTCAGGCCCGTCACCACGCCGCTGGCGTTCTGGCGAATCTGCACCATCTGCCCGTTCTGTAAGTTGCTCAGAGGTTTTCCTTCGCCTTCGACCTGCGCCATCGCATAGACATCGGTCGGTGGCAGATTATGGTCGCGGAACAGCTGCGCCATCGTTTTGCCCGGCTCGACGCGATACGCGCGCCACTGCTGATCAATACCTGGCGGCTGTTGCGCCTGCGACCGAACGGGCGCGGCTGCCTGTTCCTGCGGTTGCTCTTCCTGAACGGGCTCCGGCGAGACCGGTGCTACCAGGCCTGGATCGTTAGACGGTGTGACCAGCTGCGTTTGCATCGGTTGTTGATCGGGCTGTGGCCGTGACTGCGACTGAATATCCAGCTGAGCGTTGCGGCTCACGGGCTGCACATCACTGCTGTCATCGCCTGAAGGAAGCAGGAATCCGATCACTACCACCAGCGCCGCAATAATAATGCCTCGGCGGTGCAGCGGCGGCAGCGGGTCCATGATGCGAAAATTGTCCGGCGCGTGCCAGATTTTCGCCAGGGTAGGTTTCAGTTCAAATCGCCCGGGCATGGCTCTCCTCCTGCTCCGCATCATTATAATCCTGTCCTGAGAAGTATAGTCTGCTAACTGCCTGAATGGCGTAGTAAACCCGACTCGTGTGACTCATGTTTAGGAAAACACCTGGTCGCCCCTATTGTTTCTGTTTCGCCGCTGTTTGTCATCTTTACTTCAGACAAAGTTTTACCCATAAGGGCGTGGCTGATATGCTGCCCGCTACTTTAAATGTGATGGAAGGAAAACCCATGACCACCCCGACTTTTGACACTATCGAAGCGCAGGCAAGCTACGGTATCGGTTTGCAGGTAGGACAGCAGCTGAGCGAATCCGGCCTGGAAGGACTGTTACCTGAAGCACTGGTGGCGGGCATCGCTGATGCGCTGGAAGGCAAACACCCGGCTGTACCGGTAGACGTTGTACATCGCGCACTGCGCGAAGTTCACGAGCGTGCGGATGCCGTTCGCCGTGAGCGTTTCGAAGAAATGGCCGCTGAAGGCGTGAAATACCTGGAAGAAAACCGCGAGAAAGAAGGTGTTAACAGCACCGAATCTGGCCTGCAATTCCGCGTGATCACTCAGGGCGAAGGCGCGATTCCTGCGCGCACCAACCATGTACGCGTGCATTACACCGGCAAACTGATCGACGGTACTGTGTTCGACAGCTCCGTTGCGCGTGGCGAACCGGCTGAATTCCCGGTCAATGGCGTGATCCCTGGCTGGATCGAAGCGCTGACGCTGATGCCAGTTGGTTCCAAATGGGAACTGACTATCCCACAGAACCTGGCCTACGGCGAGCGTGGCGCTGGCGCGTCTATCCCGCCATTCAGCACCCTGGTATTTGAAGTCGAGCTGCTGGAAATCCTGTAATCGGCACACGTATTTCCTCTCCCGCTGCGGGGGAGGAAATAGTGAGAAAACCTATAGTTACGCCGATATCAATATTTAATCTTGCAAACAGCCGAGTTGCGTGTATTTTTGTGAGCTGTTTCGCGTTGTATGAGTGATATGACACTCACTTTAAACATATTATTAACATAATATCTATTTCATAGTATTCATCCCGCCGATTCTTACCTACTATCGATGAGTCCTTTTACGGGACCGTCTTTTTTTGACGTATTTAAAGGCCAGAAGAGCCTAACAACACAGACAGGCACAAACAGGAAAAAATCACATGGTAGATCAGGTAAAAGTCGTTGCCGACGAAGAGGCATCGTCTGAACAGTCGCTACGGCGCAATCTCACAAACCGTCACATTCAGCTTATCGCCATCGGCGGTGCCATCGGCACAGGGCTGTTCATGGGGTCAGGTAAAACCATCAGTCTTGCCGGACCGTCGATCATCTTCGTCTATATGATCATCGGTTTTATGCTGTTCTTCGTGATGCGTGCAATGGGTGAATTGCTGCTCTCGAATCTCGAATACAAATCCTTTAGCGACTTCGCCTCCGACCTGCTCGGTCCGTGGGCGGGATACTTTACCGGCTGGACCTACTGGTTCTGCTGGGTGGTCACCGGCATGGCGGACGTCGTCGCCATAACGGCCTACGCACAATTCTGGTTCCCCGGCCTTTCCGACTGGGTGGCATCGCTGGCGGTAATCGTTCTGCTGCTGAGCCTTAACCTCGCCACCGTCAAAATGTTCGGTGAGATGGAGTTCTGGTTCGCGATGATCAAAATCGTCGCTATCGTTGGGCTGATTGTGGTCGGTCTGGTGATGATCCTGACGCACTTCCAGTCGCCGACCGGTGTGCAGGCATCCTTTACGCACCTGTGGAATGACGGCGGCTGGTTCCCGAAAGGGCTGAGCGGCTTCTTCGCGGGCTTCCAGATTGCGGTGTTCGCCTTCGTGGGTATTGAACTGGTGGGCACCACCGCTGCGGAAACCAAAGATCCGGAGAAATCCCTGCCACGTGCGATCAACTCGATTCCGATTCGTATCATCATGTTCTACGTCTTCGCGCTGATCGTGATTATGTCCGTGACGCCGTGGGGCTCCGTTGTCCCAACCAAGAGCCCGTTTGTTGAGCTGTTTGTTCTGGTGGGTCTGCCTGCTGCGGCCAGCCTGATTAACTTCGTGGTACTGACCTCGGCGGCTTCTTCGGCGAACAGCGGTGTGTTTTCCACCAGCCGTATGCTTTTCGGTCTGGCGCAGGAAGGCGTCGCGCCGAGTGCGTTCGCCAAGCTGTCCAAACGCGCGGTTCCGGCGAAAGGGCTGACCTTCTCCTGCATCTGTCTGCTGGGCGGTGTGGTGATGCTGTACGTCAACCCGAGCGTGATTGGCGCATTCACCATGATTACCACGGTGTCGGCTATCCTGTTCATGTTTGTCTGGACGATTATTCTGTGCTCGTACCTGGTGTATCGCAAACAGCGTCCGCAGTTGCATGAAAAATCAATCTACAAAATGCCGCTTGGCAAGCTGATGTGCTGGGTTTGCATGGCGTTCTTCGTGTTTGTACTGGTTCTGCTGACGCTGGAAGATGACACCCGTCAGGCGCTGATCGTGACGCCGCTGTGGTTCATCGCGCTGGGGTTAGGCTGGCTGTTTATCGGTAAGAAACGTATGGCAGGCGTGCGTTAATTCTGTAGCCGGATGGCGCTGCGCTTATCCGGCCTACGAAGACAAAAAATGCACGAGATGTAGGCCCGGTAAGGCGAAGCCGCCACCGGGCTTTTTTTATTCCCCGGCTAATGCGCGCGGGAACAGGACGTTGTTTTCCAGACTGATGTGTTCCATCAAATCGTCGATCAATACGTTGATCCCGTTGTACATCGCTTTCCAGGTGGTGCAAGCATCCGCCGGTGGCGTGACGTTATTGGTGGTGTGTTTGATCACTTCCAGCAGCTCGCCCGCGTCGTCGTGCTCACTTTCCATGACGCTGATCGGCCCCATCGCCTGGCTACCCATGCCCTGCTTGATCATCGGGAACAGGATCTGCTCCTCTTTCATCATGTGGCTTGAAAGCTCTTGATGCAGCATGGTCAGGTATTTCGCCAGGCCGCGCGGTACGGAGGCCTTATCCGCATGTACGCGCTCGACTTTCGTCGCCTGAAGAATCAATTCCGGCAGTTGTTCACGGTGGCGATCGTGATAACGCACGATGATGTGGTCAATGATTTCTGCCAGCGCCACGCTGCGCCAGTCTTTCTCTATCGGTTGCTCGGCCAGTTGCGCCAGTTCGGCTTCAATCGCGTCAACATCCAACTCTTTACGCAGAGCCGCACGCGCCAGCGTTTGCTTCCCGCCACAGCAGTAATCCATATCGTATTTACGAAACAGCGCAGATGCGCGTGGAATGGAGAGCGCCAGCTCGCCTAAAGGTTGGTCGCGAAAGGCCATAGCAGTTACCTCATCATGAAGAATATAAGATGCATTTTAAATGCATCTTTAAGGCGAAGCTATAACCCTTTAGTGGCAACGGTAAAAACGAGAGGTGCGTCACAATTATTTTGAAGTTTTAAGCTGCTGAATGGCTTTAATAAATTCCGAAAATGACACGCTTATGCCCGTCCCTACGTTAAACAACCCCGCGCGTCTGCCGATAGATACACGTCAAACACTATCCTGCATATAACTAAAGGCATCGCATGTTTAAACGTATAAAAGTCATTACCCTATTGATCTCGGTGTTGCTCGGGCTGGGCGCAGTCCAGCTGATCTCCGCCGGGGTGTTCATCAATGCTCTGAATAACGACAAAGATAACTTTACCGTCTCCCAGCTTTCCAGCCAGAACGTGGCTGAATTTACTGACGCCTGGATCAGCCTCAACCAGGCACGCGTCACGCTCAACCGTGGCATGCTCCGTTTGCAGAGCAGCGTCGCAAGCCAGATTAACGGCGGACAGCTGAACGAGTTGGTCGCCACGGCCAAAAATCTGCTGGCCGAAGCGCAGGGTCATTACGATAAATACTACGCTTTGCCAGAAACACCGGGGATGGACGAGAACCTGTCCAAAGAGCTGGAAGAGCAATATCGCGTATATTCATCCACACTGACGCAAATGAACACCTTGCTGGCGCAGGGCAATCTTGAAGATATGTTCAAGCAAAATGCCGAGCAAAAGCAGACCGGCATGCAAAAAGTGTATCGCGAGTGGCGCGAGGCGCAGGCGAAACTGACCAGCAGAGGCATTCAGGACAATGAAAGCGACTACAACCGCATCCTGTGGATCCTCTCCGCCATTATGCTGGTGGTTTTGGCGGTGATTATCACCAGTTGGATTGCGATGCGCCGCGTGCTGTTGCTGCCGCTGCATGACGTGATCAGCCATATCCGCGCGATTGCGGCGGGCGACCTGACGCAGCCGATCGATGCCCAGGGCAAGAACGAAATGGCGGTTCTGGCGCGTAACGTGCAGGAGATGCAAACCGCATTGGCAAACACTGTTGGTGTGGTGCGTGAAGGGGCTGACACTATTTATACCGGCGCGGGCGAAATTTCTGCCGGCAGCAACGATCTCTCCTCCCGTACCGAGCAGCAGGCCGCATCGCTGGAAGAGACCGCCGCAAGCATGGAACAGCTGACCGCGACCGTGAAGCAAAACGCCGACAACGCCCGTCAGGCGTCCCGTCTGGCGCTGGACGCTTCGACTACCGCCAAAAAAGGCGGCAGCGTGGTGGAAGGCGTGGTGCGCACAATGGATGAAATCGCCACCAGCTCCAGCAAAATTGCCCAGATAACCAATGTGATTGACGGCATTGCGTTCCAGACCAATATTCTGGCGCTGAACGCAGCGGTAGAAGCCGCGCGCGCAGGCGAGCAAGGCCGTGGCTTTGCCGTGGTGGCTGGCGAAGTTCGCACGCTGGCGCAGCGCAGCGCCCAGGCGGCGAAAGAGATCAAAGGGCTGATTGATGATTCGGGCGATCGCGTCAACGCCGGTTCAGCGCTGGTCAATCAGGCCGGGGAAACGATGGCCGAAATCGTTAACGCCGTAACGCGCGTGACCGACATCATGGGCGAAATCGCCTCGGCGTCCGATGAGCAGAGCCGCGGTATCGACCAGGTCGGCCAGGCGGTGGCGGAGATGGATCGTGTGACGCAGCAAAACGCCTCGCTGGTAGAAGAATCCGCCGCAGCGGCAGCCGCGCTGGAAGATCAGGCCGCGCGCCTGAACGAAGCGGTCGCGGTGTTTAAAATCACCCGCGGCCAGGCGGTAAAAGCGGCTCCGGTAAAAACGTACGCAGCGAAGGCTAAGTCAGCGGCGACGGTCAACGAAGCTCACTGGGAAACCTTCTGACAGATGCCGGATGGCGCTAGCGCTTATCCGGCCTACATAAACCGCGCCGGATGGTGCAAATTCATCATTGTGGTTTTGTAGGCCCGGTAAGCGCAGCGCCACCGGGCTTTTTTTTACATTTAGGCTACCGGAACCACCGTCGGTTTTTCCGGTTTTGCTCTGACAGCAATCACCACCCCCACCACCAGCAGCGCGATTCCACACCCTGTTAACAGCGGCGGCACGCTGTGGCGCATCAGGAAGGTATAAAGCAATCCGGCCAGAGTTTCGAAGACAATCAGTGGCACCAGAATCACCGTTGGCAATTTTTGGCTGGCGATATTCCAGCACAGCGCTCCCACCCACGAGCACAGCACCGCAATTGCCACCATCAGGCCGACAAACACCCACGGACGTGGGCCGAACGGCAGGGCAAATTCCGGCTGTTGCAGATCCAGCCACCAGCAAGATGCCGCATACCCCAGCAGCGAAACCGGCAGCGTCACCAGCGCCTGCGCGGTCGCCCACATCATTGGGTGCTTATCCGGATTTTCCCGCAGCCAGCGGGCGTTACGAAGGGCATACCACGCCCAGCAGACGACGGACACCGACGCCAGCAAAATCCCCGACCCGTAGCGCCATCCGTCAAACTCGCCAACGCCCACGTGGTGCAATTCAGCAATGTTCACCAACGCCAGGCCGATGGCGATACACACCAGCGCAGGGATCATTTTTGACCACGCCAGTTTGCCGTCGCGCTGGCTATACAGCAGGTTAGCAAATACCGGAATGACCACTGGCAGTGTCCCAATAATCATCGTCGAAACCGGCGCACCGGTGCGCTGAATGGCACTTGCCAGACACACGTAATAGATAATATTGCCCATCATGGTCAGCGCCAGTGCGGTTTTCCAGTCATGGTGAGTGAGTTGGCGAAGGCGTGCGCGGCCCAGCCACGCCAGCGGCAGGGCGATCAGCCCCAGCGCCAGATAGCGCCCCATCGACTGCAACACCGCCGGGTATTCTGGAACCATTAACGGGCCGACAAAAATCAGTCCCCACATCAAACCCGCCAGCAGGGCATACAACACGCCGATAATCATTTTGCCATCCACATCAAAGAAACCTGCGTGCAGTGTAGAAAAGCAATGGGCGGGAATATTGTATGAGGTTGCGCATTAGCGCCGGACGACCTGCTTTTGATAGCGAACGGGCGTAATGCCGTAGCGATGAGTAAAGGCGCGGGTGAGATGCGACTGATCGGTCAGGCCGGTGGCGGCGGCCACTTCGGCGGCGGGCATACCGAGGGTCAGAAAGGCTTTGGCACGCCACAGGCGGATCGCCATCAGCATCTGATGCGGCGTGACGTGAAAGTGAGCTTTAAACTGGCGCTGGAAATGGTAAGGACTGAGCGACACCACACGCGCCAGTTCGTCCAGCGTCACTGGATGCATATAGTTGTCGTGCAGATACTCGCGCACCCGCTCGAAGCGATGTGCCCCTTCCTGAATCACCGGTGCATGGCGCGCCAGTGGTTGAAAAGTGTCGATCAAATCCAGCAGCAACCCCTTCTGCGCCAGCGGATCGTCCGTATGCCACAGACCATAAATCAGCTGACAGATCTGCTGCGAGCGCAACGGGTCGTGGCGCGTTACATCGCTAAACCACCAGTGGCGAATGCCAGTGACGTCTTCGAGCAGGTCGGGATCGAGATACACCATCCGGTAGCGCCAGCCGTCGTCGGTTGCGGCTTCGCCGGTGTGCAGCTCGTCAGGATTCATGGTGACAACAGAATGGACGGGAGCGACGTACTGGGTGCCGCGATAGCGAAAGCGCTCGGCACCGGCTTCGATTGCGCCGATCCCGAAGGCTTCGTGGGTATGTGGTTCAAAGGCGTAGCGTGAGATATGCGCGTGATACAGTTCGACGCCCGGCACTTGCGCCAGATGGCGAAAGCGCGCGCTGTCTCTCTCATCGATGAACTGTTCGGGTACGCCTTGCACGGTGAGCCTCCGGGTGGGTCATCTTTTCATTATCAGAGATGACCCACGGGGATGCCACAAAAATTAACCACCGCGTAACCGTTACAGAATGCCTTTTACGCTCTCAGCCAGCGGCGTGGTTGGGCGACCAATCAGTTTGCTTAAGGTATGGCTGTCGTCGAACAAACCGCCTTTAGACGCGCCCGTATCGGAGTCAGCCAGCATGTCTGCCAGCCCGGCCGGTAAGCCCACGCCTTTCAGTGCGGCGGCGAAATCGGCTTCGCTCAGGTTCTGGTACGTCACCGGTTTTCCGCTCTGTTTGCTCAGCTCGGCGGCCAGCTCGCTCAGCGTCCAGGCGTTGTCGCCCGCCAGTTCGTACACTTTGCCCTCGTGGCCTTCTCCGGCGACAACGATAGCCGCTGCCGCCGCGTAATCTTCGCGCGTGGCCGAGGCGATTTTGCCTTCACCCGCCGCGCCGATAAACACGCCGTGCTCAATTGCAGGTGGTGCACTGGCGAGATAGTTTTCAGTGTACCAGCCGTTACGCAGCAGGGCGTAAGGAATGCCAGAATCGGCCAGCGCTTTTTCAGTCTGAACGTGTTCAACGTGCAGGCCAAGCGGGGATTTATCCGCATGCAGCAGGCTGGTGTATGCAATGAATTTCACGCCTGCCGCTTTGGCCGCGTCAATGACGTTTTGATGTTGAGTGGCACGTTGGCCGACTTCGCTGGAGGAGATCAGCAGCAGTTTATTCACGCCGCTTAAGGCAGCGGTGAACGCCGCCCGATCGGTGTAATCGGCCTGACGCACAACAATACCTTGCTGGCTCAGGGCGTCGGCTTTCGCCGGATTGCGCACAATTGCCACGATCTGGCTGGCAGGAACGGTTTTCAGCAGATTTTCGATAACGTGTTGGCCAAGCTGGCCGGTAGCGCCGGTAATTGCGATCATCAGGGAACTCCTTCGTGTTTGTCTGGTGTTGTAAAACACTAACACCTAAGCTTACTTTTAGTAAGTACGTACAAAAAGGTAAGTATTAAATCATTCATTCCGGCTCACTTCCTGACTCAACAACCGGGCTTCTTGTGCCGAAATCGTGGCTGCCGATTTAAAAGCTATAAACACCAGCAGGGCGCAGGCGATAAACCCCCACCAGAAATGACCGTTCAACAGTAGCAGACTGGCCACAGCGACATACGACACCGCCGTCACGGCGCTGACGAGCGCGACTTTAATGGCAATTTCTTCATTACGTTTGAGGGATGTGCCGATGAGTACCGCGATTAAAATCATGCCGATCGCGGCACCGATAACCGGAAGGGCGCAAATCATGGCGGCAACCAGGAAAATTAACGTCTGGTATTTACGTAAACCGGGATGATGCGCAAAGAAATCAGTTTCAAAGACCGTTTGCGTGGAGCGGTTAAATATCCGCACCAGGCAATTTTTCCTGAAAAGCAGGTGCAGGTGCTGCCCTGTTTCCAGTTGAGACAGAACCCGTGCAGGGATCGCAATAGTGTCTTTCGTGTCACCCCGTTTCAGGACAATAGAATTCCATGAGATGTGTTCAATCTGACCTGCCAGTAGTTTCTTTTCCATTTGTCATCATCGTTGAGTGACTGGATAACAGAGGCGCATCTTAGACTACGCGGAGTTAAGTAGTGTAAAGTTGGCTGCTAACTCAATAAGGTATTGTACAGATTGTTAAAGTGCAGATTATTGGACGAGGATTTTTCTGCTGCTTGTCTCTCGACGTTTCTTTACAGCACGCCGAGATTTTTGCCGCTAAGATAACCTCCTGAACTTTATCGAGGCGTTTATGATCCCCCGTCAGCGGAAAGCTTTTCTTCTTGTCGCTCTGGCATGTCTGGTAGTGCTTGTTTGCACCACGCAGCGCATGGCGGGGCTGCACGCGCTGCTGATGAACGTCTCGCCTGTTGCTCAGCAAACGGTACAGCAAAGCGGTGAAGCCGACGCTCCGGTCACACCCTGCGAGCTGAGCGCCAAATCTCTGCTGGCGACACCGCCGATCATGTTTGAAGGCGCGCTATTTGCCATCACGCTGATACTGGCTGTGCTGGCCGTTGTGCCGCCTCGTCCGGTGCGCCGTTGGCCGCCTCGCGTTATCTCTCCGCCCCGATTGCGGGTGCATCTGCGACTCTGCGTCTTCCGTGAATGATTGATTGCCTGGGAATATAGGTTAATCAATTATTTATGGAGAAAATAAATGCATGCATTTTTAAGGCAGCTTGTGCTCTGCCTGTTTTGGCTATGGCTGCCCGTCAGTCAGGCCGCCGACAGCGGCTGGCTCCGCGCTGCCGATAACGATCACGCCAGCGTTCGCCTGCGGGCAGACGCTCAGGAAAAGGGTGATACGCGCCTGCTGCTGGACGTTACGCTGGAGAAAGGCTGGAAAACCTACTGGCGATCGCCGGGAGAAGGCGGTATTGCGCCCGCCATCAAATGGCAAACCCCGCTGGAGATGGACTGGCGCTGGCCCGTGCCGCAGCGTTTCGAAGTAGCAGGCATCACCACGCAGGGTTATGACGGCAAGGTGTCGTTCCCAATAACCTTACGCGGTCAACTGCCGGGTAAACTGGCGGGTGTGCTGACGCTCTCCACCTGCAGCAACGTCTGCATCCTGACGGACTATCCCTTTGCGTTGGATCTCAGTGCGCCCGCCGATCCGCAGTTCAACTACGACTTCAGCCGCGCGCTGGGCACACTGCCGCTTTCTGAAGGGCTGACTTCCCAGATCACAGCCGGTTTCGGCGCAGAAAAGCTAACTGTCACCGCCACCCGCGAGGCGGGCTGGCAAAACCCCGAGCTGTTTATCGACACTTTGGCAGACACAGATTTTGGCAAACCGGTTTACCAGGTTGACGGCCAAACCCTGACCGCTAGCGTGCCCGTTAGCGATGGCTGGGGAGAAGCGGCTCCGGATCTGCGGGGCAAAACCCTGTCGCTGGTGCTGGCAGATAAGGGGCAGGCGCAGGAAAGCCGGGTGATAGTGGGAGAAACTCAATCCAGCGACGCGCCGCTCTCGCTTGGCGGGATCATACTGATGGCACTGGTCGGAGGGCTGATCCTCAACGTCATGCCGTGCGTGCTCCCGGTGCTGGCGATGAAACTGGGCAGCATTGTGCAGACCTCTTCGGTCAACCGCCGTCGCGTTCGCCAGCAATTTATGGCCTCGGCCGCCGGGATCGTAACCTCCTTCCTCGCCCTGGCCCTGATGATGACCGTACTGCGCCTCGGCAATCAGGCACTCGGCTGGGGCATTCAGTTCCAGAACCCGTGGTTTATCGCCGCGATGGCGCTGGTGATGGTGATATTCAGCGCCAGTCTGCTGGGCCTGTTTGAAATCCGGCTCTCCTCGGGGCTGTCCACGTTTCTCGCTACGCGGGGTGGCAATGGTCTGCTCGGGCATTTTTGTCAGGGCGCTTTTGCAACGCTGTTGGCGACACCCTGTACCGCGCCGTTTCTTGGCACGGCGGTTTCTGTCGCACTGGTCGCGCCCTTGCCGCTGCTGTGGGGGATCTTCCTGGTGATGGGGGTTGGCATGAGTTTGCCGTGGCTGTTGATCGCCGCCTGGCCGGGACTGGCATTGCACATGCCGCGTCCAGGGCGCTGGATGAACGTAGTGCGGGTGATTCTGGGGCTGATGATGCTCGCTTCGGCGCTGTGGCTGAGTAGCCTGCTCGCGGTGCATATCGGGCCAATCCCAACGCTGACGTTGACCGCCTTCATCATCATTGGGCTATTGCTTGCGACGTTATGGCGCTGGGGCTGGCGGACAGCTTTATCCTGGGCAGTGGCTGCGACAGTAGCGCTTGCCATTCTCTTTTCGCTCTTACGTCCCGGCAGCGCTGCGCTGGTGGAGGATCGCGTTGCCTGGCAACCGCTCAGCGAAGAGGCCATCACCGCTGCCCTTGCTGAGAATAAGCGGGTATTTGTGGATGTCACCGCCGACTGGTGCGTGACCTGTAAAGCGAACAAATACAACGTGCTGCTCCGCGATGAGGTGCAAGACGCCCTGAGTGCGCCGGACGTGGTAGCACTGCGCGGCGACTGGAGCCGTCCGTCCACGACGATTAGCCAGTTCCTCCACGCTCGCCAGAGCGCCGCCGTCCCCTTCAATCAAATTTATGGCCCAGGGCTTGAGCAAGGCCGCGTATTGCCGCCGTTGCTGGAAAGAGACTCTCTCCTTCAGACCCTGACCGACGCCAAAGGAAAATAACGATGCGTATTATGACTTTCATCATGTTGATGTGCTTTTCAGCCCTGAGCTTCGCCGCTGAACCCGATCTGGAAAATTTACTGTGGAACGATCCAAATACCCCGGCGATGGGGGCAGAAAAACCGCGCCTGACGCTGGTGTCATTTACTGATTACAACTGCCCGTACTGCAAACAATTCGACCCGGAGCTGGAAAAAATCGTGCAAAAGTATCCGGACGTCAAACTGGTGGTGAAACTCCTGCCGTTTCGCAGTGAAAGCTCTGCCCATTCAGCGCGTATCGCGATGACCGCGTGGCGACAGCAGCCTCAGCAGTTCTGGGATTTGCACCATCGGCTGATGTCGAAGAAGGGCTATCATGACGATGCCTCTATCCTGGCTGCTCAGCAGAAAACGGGTACTGCGGCCATCAAAGCGGACGAGAAAAGCGGCGAAACGCTGCAGATGAATTTGATTCTCTCGCAGGTGTTGGGTGTGCAAGGTACTCCGGCGACGCTTGTTGGCAAAACAATGGTGGCGGGCGCCATTCCTTACGACGAACTGGAGGCGCTGGTAAAGCAAGAGCTGGCGAATCCTGATGCGCAGTAAATACATGCGCTGGCTGCGCGAAGGTATCGTCTGGCTGCTGATTGCGACAGCCACTGTGCTGGTTGTGGATCAGTTTCGCAAACCGGCGCTCCCGGCGACATTTATCAGCACGCCGTTGCAGACGCTGGACGGCGAATCGGTTGATCTGGCGCAGAAGAGCCACGAACGACCGCTGCTGGTTTACGTCTGGGCAACCTGGTGCGGCGTGTGCCGGTACACCACTCCCTCGGTGGCAGAAATGGCGGAGGAGGGGAAAAACGTCATCACCGTTGCGCTGCGATCCGGCGAAGACCCTGCTCTAAGTCAGTGGCTGGCGAAAAAAGGTTATGCGATGCCGACGGTCAATGATCCTCAGGGCCTGCTCGCGAGGAGCTGGCAAGTGCAGGTCACGCCGACGGTAATGATTGTGTCGCAGGGAGAAGTGAAATCCATCACCACGGGTTACACCAGCGGCTGGGGCATGAAGCTGCGGCTCTGGTGGGCGGGGGTGTGATGTGGCACACTGGAGCTAACTTTTAGTAAGTACCGTCAGAAAGGTGAGTATGAAAACGTCAATTCCGACGCTCAGTGAGCAAATGCGCGACGGCAATCTGTTTGCCGAACAGTGTCCGTCCAGAGACGTGCTCAAGCACGTGACCAGCCGCTGGGGCGTGCTGATTCTGGTGGCGCTGCGTCAGGGGACACATCGTTTTAGCGACCTGCGCCGCAAAATGGGTGGCGTCAGCGAGAAAATGCTGGCTCAGTCGTTGCAGGCGCTGGAACAGGACGGCTTTGTCGATCGCGTTTCATATCCGGTGGTACCACCGCACGTGGAGTACAGCTTAACGCCGCTGGGCGTTCAGGTGAGCGAGAAGGTGGCCGATCTGGCGGACTGGATTGAGGTGAATACGCCGCAGGTGTTGGCCCATCGGGACGACCGTGCGGCGTGATGAATTGCCGGGTGGCGCTGACGCTTACCCGGCCTACAGTTTCGGCGCGATTTGCGGGTTTTGAACTGCGGATTCGGTGCGATTTGCGGGTTTTGTAGGCCGGGTAAGGCGTAGCCGCCACCCGGCACAACCACGCTACTTACTCAAATCCACCTGATAAATCGCGAACCCAATGTCATCACTTCCGATGTTTTTCATCGGATACTGCGCTTTGTCTTTGATAAACGCCGCCGCTTTTGCAGACGGTGACGTTTCAAAGCGAATATCCAGTTTGGTGTCGCTCTGAATCGGGGCCAGACGCCAGTTATTGTCCGCCGCCGGATGCACTGCTCCGGCCTTTTTAGACTGCTCACCAATCCATGCCGCCAGCACCGAGCGGTTCTCGTCCGGTGATGCAAACGCGATATGGCTATCGCCAGTTCCGGCAAATTTACCGCCGTAGGCGCGATAGTTATTGGTTGCCACCAGGAACACCGCGTTCGGATCGATCGGCTTACCGTTAAAAGTTAGGTTTTTAATGCGTTCAGCCTGCGGATTTACCGTCTGGCACTCGCCGTCATATTTCGCGGGCTGCGACACATCAATTTGATAATCCACGCCGTCGATCACGTCGAAGTTATAGGTGCGGAAACCGTCCCAGTTAATCAGCGACTGCGGTTTACTGCTGTGAACGTCGATTTGGTTAAACTGACCGGCAGAACACTCCAGCCACTCTTTCACCTCTTTGCCCGTCGCTTTCACCACCACCAGCGTGTTCGGGTAGAGATAAAGATCCGCCGCGTTGCGGAAGGTGAGCTGGCCTTTTTCCACTTCGACATAGCTTGCCGGGTCGTTCTTGCGTCCACCCACTTTGAACGGGGCCGCAGCAGACAGGACCGGCAGTTTTGCGAGGTCTGGATCGCCCTGAATAAAGCGCTCGACGTAGGCTTTCTGCGCCATGTTGACGATCTGCACCGTCGGATCGTCCTGCACCAACGCCAGGAAGCTGTACATATTGTCGGAGGATTTCCCGACCGGCTTGCTGACAAATTCGCGGGTCGCGTCGTGATCGTGTTTCAGTACGTTCAGAATGTTTTTATCTTCTGCTGCCAGCGATTTTTTGGCTGCCGCGTCGTAAATCGGACGCGCTTCGGCTTTCGACTGCGTGACCTGCCATTTCCCGCCGTCGTTGTTCAGCACCAAATCCACCACGCCCAGATGATCGCCCCACATGCCCGGCATCACCGACGGTACGCCGTTCAGCGTGCCTTTCTCGATATCCGCGCCCTTGATGCTGGCGAAATCTTTGCCTGGGAACACCGCGTGCGCGTGGCCAAACAGAATGGCGTCGACGCCCGGCACTTCACTCAGATAGTAAACGGAGTTCTCGGCCATCGCCTGATACGGATCGGCAGACAGACCGGAGTGTGCGACCACCACCACCAGATCGGCGCCTTTCTCACGCATTTCCGGCACGTATTTGCGCGCCGTTTCGGTGATGTCGTTGACGGTCACTTTGCCGGAGAGATTCGCTTTGTCCCAGGTCATGATCTGCGGCGGCACAAAACCGATATAGCCGATTTTAAGCGTCTGCTTTTTACCGTCCTTATCGACCACCTCAGTCTCTTTAATCAGATATGGCGTAAACAGCGGCTTTTGCGTCTTAACGTCGATGATATTGGCATTAACGTACGGGAATTTTGCCCCGGAAAGGGCCATGTGGAGATAATCCAGGCCGTAGTTAAATTCATGATTTCCAAGGTTGCCGACGGCGTAATCCAGGGTATTCAACGCCTTGTAGACCGGGTGGATATCACCCTTTTTCAGCCCTTTCGCCGCCATGTAGTCGCCGAGCGGACTACCCTGAATTAAGTCGCCGTTATCGACCAGCACGCTATTTTTCACTTCGCCACGCGCGGCGTTAATCAAACTGGCGGTGCGCACCAGCCCGAATTTTTCGGTTGGGGTATCTTTGTAGTAATCGAAATCCATCATATTGCTGTGCAGGTCAGTCGTTTCCAGAATACGGAGATCGACCGTTGCTGCCTGAACGCTCGCGGCAATCAGCGTCGCCAGAAGCGTTGCGCTAAACTTAATCATCAGAGGAGTCCTTTTTACGATCCAAGCCACAAAAGAATATGTATGTATATTTTGTTGCTTACAGAAGTGTGAATCCTGCCAGAAAAAAGTGTCGTGAAACCAGAATTGCCTCACAGATAGCGGAATTGTTTACAATACGATATAACTAAAACAAATACTTATGCCCACTGCGTTAACAAAGAGGTGGAGAATGTTAGATAAAATTTGTCAGCTCGCACGGGATGCGGGTGATGCCATTATGCAGGTGTACGATGGCGCGAAGCCGATGGATGTTGTCAGTAAAGCTGACGACTCCCCGGTAACAGCGGCCGATCTCGCGGCCCACGAGGTGATCCTCAAAGGGTTGCAGGCCCTGACACCGGAGATTCCGGTGCTGTCTGAAGAGGACCCGCAGAGCTGGGATGTGCGCCAACACTGGCAGCGCTACTGGCTGGTAGATCCGCTGGACGGCACCAAAGAGTTCATCAAGCGTAACGGTGAGTTCACCGTCAACATCGCGCTGATTGAGAAAGGCAAAGCAGTGCTGGGCGTGGTCTATGCCCCGGTGCTGAAAGTGATGTACAGCGCGGCGGAAGGCAAAGCCTGGAAAGAAGAGTGCGGGACGCGGAAGCAAATTCTGGTGCGCGACGCGCGGCCACCGCTGGTGGTGATCAGCCGCTCGCACAGCGATTCCGAATTGCAGGAATATCTGCAACAGCTGGGTGAACACCAGACGACGTCGATTGGATCGTCGCTGAAATTCTGTCTGGTGGCAGAAGGACAGGCGCAGCTGTATCCGCGCTTTGGGCCGACTAACGTCTGGGATACGGCGGCAGGCCATGCGGTGGCATCGGCGGCGGGCGCACACGTTCACGACTGGCAGGGTAAGCCGCTGGACTATACCCCGCGCGAATCGTTCTTAAACCCGGGCTTTCGGGTCTCGATTTACTGACCGAGTAATTTATGCAGCAGGGCGACCACCTGCTGCACCTCTTCCTGCGTCAATGCACCGTCTTTCGCCCATTGCACGCGGCCCTCTTTATCCAGCACCACAATCGCGGAACTCTCCTCTTCCAGCCCCCAGGCTTTGCGCGTCACGCCGTCGCTGTCAACAATAAACTGCGACCACGGATAGAGTTTTTTGTTGCTCTCAAGGCTTGAACGCACAAACATGCCGGAGCCTGGAATCGCATCGTCGGTGTTCACAATGGTGGTGGTCTGGTAGCGGTCATGAGGGAATTTTGCGGACTTGATCGCTTCAACCAACGTGGCATTTTTCTCTTTTGCCGAGGTACGACCGGCAATATGTTGCACCACTCGCACTTTGCCCGCGAGCTGCGCGCTATTCCAGGGTTTATAGCTAAACTTATCATTGTCGAGAATCAATTCTCCCCGATCGGCAATACCGATCGGTGGCACACGCTGTCCATTTTCAATGTTATGTGCGCAGGCCATCATCGGCAGTAACAGGCAGGCTACGGCCAGGATGTTACGAAGGGTCATGGTGTTTCCTTATCATTATCGTTGCAGGTGATCCGACCACTTGGTCTTACGGTTTAAGCATAAGTGCGATCGTCAGGCTTTTCCCGCAATCCGAATGCCAGTTTGCGGGCGAACGCACATATCCGTAAAAAAACGAAGGCTTATACTGTTTTCAGAAACGCTATGCAAAGAATGTTCTGAATAATTGTAATCAAACGGTAAATAAACTTATGCATACTGGGTATCAACGTTTTTCTGGTCTATAGTCATTGAGCAATAAATTTGCGCTCAGGACAGTCGGCCCGATTGTGGCGCCGCAAGAGCGTATGATTCGCAGGAGATACAAGAATGAAAATTTTCCAACGCTACAACCCGCTTCAGGTGGCGAAGTACGTGAAGATCCTGTTCCGAGGACGGTTGTACATCAAGGACGTTGGCGCTTTCGAATTTGATAAGGGCAAAATTCTTATCCCGAAAGTGAAGGACAAACAGCACTATTCTGTGATGTCCGAAGTCAACCGACAGGTTATGCGTCTGCAAACTGAGATGGCTTAACTGCGTGCTATGCAGTAATTAAAGCAGTATAAAAAAACGGCTCCCAAGGGAGCCGTTGATGTTTGTGCAGCGCTTACGCAGACACTTTTTCTTCCGCGTCTGGCAGTTTTGGCACCAGCACTGTCGGTTTGTTATCAATGCGCGTCACCAGCAGCTGGTCGATGCGGTAGTTATCGATATCTACGACTTCAAACTTGTAGCCGGAGAACTTCACCGAGTCGGTCCGTTTCGGGATTTTACGCAGCATAAACATCATGAAGCCGCCAATGGTCTCGTAGTTGCCTGACTGCGGGAATTCATCGATATCCAGCACGCGCATCACGTCTTCAATCGGCGTGCCGCCGTCCACCAGCCATGAGTTCTCATCGCGCGCCACAATCTGCTCTTCCAGACCCTGACCGACCAGATCGCCCATCAGGGTGGTCATCACGTCGTTCAGTGTGATGATGCCTACCACCAGCGCGTATTCATTCATGATCACCGCGAAGTCTTCACCGGCGGTTTTGAAACTTTCCAGCGCTTCAGAGAGCGTTAGGGTGTCCGGCACAATCAGCGTATTGCGGATCTGCACGCCGCTGTTCAGCGCCAGGCTTTGGTTTGCCAGCACGCGGTTCAGCAGGTCTTTAGAATCGACGTAACCGATGATGTGGTCGATATCTTCGTTACACACCAGGAACTTGGAGTGCGGATGCTCGGCCACTTTGTTTTTCAGGCTCTGCTCGTCTTCGTGCAGGTCGAACCAAATCACGTTTTCACGTCCGGTCATGGAGGACGGCACGGTACGGGATTCGAGTTCAAACACGTTCTCGATCAGTTCATGTTCCTGCTTACGCAGCACACCCGCCAGCGCACCGGCCTCAAACACGGCGTAAATATCATCGGAAGTGATGTCGTCTTTACGCACCATCGGCAGTTTGAACAGACGGAAAATGGTATTCGCCAGGCCGTTAAAGAACCAGACCAGCGGGCGGAACACGTACAGACAGAAGCGCATCGGGTTGATGATGCGCAAAGCCACAGCTTCTGGCGCAATCATACCGATGCGTTTCGGGGTTAAATCTGCGAACAGAATGAACAGACCCGTGACCAGCGAGAAGGAGAGAATAAAGCTCAGCTGTTCGGACAGTTCAGGCGCGAAGTACTTTGAAAACAGGCTGTAAAAGGCCGGAGAAAAGGCCGCGTCGCCCACGATACCGCCGAGAATGGCGACCGCGTTAAGACCGATTTGCACCACGGTAAAGAACATACCGGGATTTTCCTGCATTTTCAGGATGCGTTGGGCGTTGAGGTTGCCATCGTCGGCAAGCAGTTTAAGTTTGATCTTGCGGGAGGCGGCCAGCGAAATCTCTGATATCGAGAAAAATGCACTGACAGCAATAAGGCAAAGTATTACTAAAATACTGTTTAACATAGTTTATCCGGCCTAACGCCAGATCCTCGGAAGGGAGTTGATTTCATTCGTGTGAAGACACATTGAACATCGGCTCGTAGCGTTGAGCCGATTATTTCAGCGGGTAGTATAGCGTAAACGAGTGTAAATCCGCCAGAGGTCACATTTTTACTAAAAAAAGGGCGGGCAGAGGCGCGCCACGCGGCTCGCGTGGCGCGGGAGAGATAATCAGGCCAGCTGTGGCGGCAGGCAAACGCCGATTCCGCCGATACCGCAATAGCCGTACGGGTTTTTGTGCAGATACTGCTGGTGGTCGTCTTCCGCATAGTAGAACGGTGTCGCGGTGGCGATTTCGGTGGTGACCTGGCGTGTATCGCCCGCGGCCTGCATCGCCTCCTGGAAGCGGGTCAGGCTGGCGCGCGCGGCGGCGTCCTGCTCTGGCGTCAGCGGATAAATGGCGGAACGATACTGAGTTCCATGATCGTTACCCTGCTGCATGCCCTGGGCCGGGTCGTGGTTTTCCCAGAAAACCTGCAATAATTGTTCGTAGCTGATGACCGCCGGATCGTAGACCACGCGCACGGCTTCCGCATGACCAGTGTCACCCGAGCACACTTCGCGATAGGTTGGGTTAGGCGTGTAACCGCCGGTATAACCCGCAGCCGTGCTGTAGACGCCCGGTAATTGCCAGAAGAGGCGTTCGACGCCCCAGAAGCATCCCATCGCGAACAGGGCGATCTCCATCCCGTCCGGGACATTGGTCATCGAATGATCGTTAACGGCGTGTAATGTGGCGACCGGCATTGGCGTATTACGTCCCGGCAGTGCATCTGCTTGAGAAACAAGATGCTTTTTGTCGAATAAACTCACGGTTGGGCCTCCGGGGCAGCGATGTTTCAGTTAAGGTTGTCATGGAGCGTTTAATTGAACACAATAAATACGCTGAATGAGTCTAGATTTAAACATAAGAAATATTAGGCCTGTCGGCCATTTTTCAACCCAGTGAATGGGTTTTGGGCTTTTATGCCGTGAAACGCCGCGGAGCGGCACTTCAATTGCTTCCAGGGGTGGAAACAAGGATATTCAGGAGAGAACGTGCCAAAGATCCGCCAGTTATGTTTGGTCAGTTTATTGCTGACAAGCGGAGTCGCCAGCGCGGCGAATGTCCGTTTGCAGGTTGAGGGGTTATCCGGGACGCTGGAAAAAAACGTGCGTGCACAGCTTTCAACGATTGAGAGTGATGAAGTGACGCCGGACCGGCGCTTTCGCGCACGCGTGGATGATGCGATCCGCGAAGGGCTGAAAGCGCTCGGTTATTACGAACCTACCATTGATTTCGATTTACGTCCGCCTCCGGCCAAAGGTCGCCAGGTGCTGATTGCTCGCGTATCCAAGGGCGAGCCGGTGCTGATCGGCGGCACCAACGTGGTGCTGCGCGGTGGTGCGCGTACTGACCGCGATTATCTGGATCTGCTGGGCACGCGCCCAAAGGTCGGCACTGTGCTGAATCACGGTGACTACGACCACTTCAAAAAAGAGCTCACCAGCGTTGCGCTGCGTAAGGGCTATTTCGACAGTCAGTTCAACAAAAGCCAGCTCGGGGTTGCCCTCGACCGCCGTCAGGCGTTCTGGGATATCGATTACGACAGCGGCGAGCGCTATCGTTTTGGTGATGTCACCTTCGAAGGCTCGCAAATCCGCGACGAGTATCTGCAAAACCTGATCCCCTTCAAAGAGGGCGACTATTACCAGTCAAAAGATCTGGCTGAGCTGAACCGTCGTCTGTCGGCAACCGGCTGGTTTAACTCCGTCGTCGTGGCACCCGAATTTGACAAGGCGCGCAAAACCAAAGTCTTACCGCTGCACGGCGTCGTTTCGCCGCGCACCGAAAACACCATCGAAACCGGTGTCGGTTACTCAACGGACGTCGGTCCGCGCGTGAAAGCAACGTGGAAAAAGCCGTGGATGAACTCCTACGGCCACAGTCTCACCACCAGCGCCAGTATCTCCGCGCCGGAACAGCAGCTCGATTTCAGCTACAAAATGCCGCTGCTGAAGAACCCGCTGGAGCAGTATTACCTGGTGCAGGGCGGCTTTAAGCGCACCGATTTAAACGATACGGAATCCGACTCCACCACGCTTGCCCTGTCGCGCTTCTGGGACCTTTCCAGCGGCTGGCAGCGGGCGATTAACCTGCGCTGGAGCCTCGACCACTTTACCCAGGCTAACGTCACCAACACCACCATGCTGCTCTATCCGGGCGTGATGATCAGCCGCACCCGCTCGCGCGGCGGCCTGATGCCAACCTGGGGCGATTCCCAGCGCTATTCCATTGATTACTCCAACACCGCCTGGGGCTCGGACGTCGATTTCTCGGTGGTGCAGGCGCAAAACGTCTGGATTCGTACCCTTTACGACAAGCACCGCTTCGTGACGCGCGGCAACCTCGGCTGGATTGAAACCGGCGACTTTGAACGCGTGCCGCCGGACCTGCGTTTCTTCGCGGGCGGCGACCGCAGTATTCGTGGCTATAAGTACAAATCGATCTCCCCGAAAAATGACAAAGGCCAGCTGATGGGGGCCTCTAAACTGGCGACCGGATCGCTGGAGTACCAGTACAACGTCAGCGGAAAATGGTGGGGCGCGGTGTTCGTGGACGGCGGCGAAGCGGTGAGTGATATCCGCAAAAGTGATTTCAAAACTGGCGCAGGCGTCGGCGTGCGCTGGCAGTCACCGGTCGGGCCGATCAAGCTCGACTTCGCCGTTCCTGTAGGCGACAAAGACGAACACGGTTTACAGTTTTACATCGGTCTGGGGCCTGAATTATGAGTTTATGGAAGAAGATAAGCCTCGGCGTGTTGATTTTTATCGTGCTGCTGCTCGGCACGGTGGCGTTCCTGGTGGGGACCACCACAGGTCTGCATCTGCTGTTTAACGCGGCGAACCGCTGGGTGCCAGGGCTTGAGATCGGCCAGGTGACGGGCGGCTGGCGCGATTTGCGCCTCAAGAATATCCGCTATCAACAGCCTGGCGTGGCGGTGAACGCGGGCGAGTTCCACCTGGCGGTGAAGCTTAGCTGTCTGCGCGACAGTGGCCTGTGCGTCAACGATCTATCGCTAAAAGATGTGAACGTGGCGATAGACTCAAAGAAAATGCCGAAATCTGCGTCGGTGGAGGAAGAGGAGAGCGGTCCGCTCAATCTCTCTACACCTTATCCGATCGCGCTGTACCGCGTGGCGCTCAACAACGTCAATATCAAAATCGACGACACCACCGTTTCGGTGATGGATTTCACCTCTGGCCTGCGCTGGCAGGAGAAAAACCTGACCCTGACGCCAACTTCCCTGCAGGGGCTGCTGATTGCCCTGCCGAAAGTCGCCAAAGTGGCGCAGGAAGAGATCGTCGAACCGAAAATTCAGAACCCACAGCCGGAAGAAAAACCGCTCGGCGAGACGCTGAAAGACTTGTTCTCGAAGCCGGTGCTGCCGGAGATGACCGACGTTCATCTGCCGCTTAACCTCAACATCGAAGAGTTCAAAGGCGAACAGCTGCGCCTGACGGGCGACACAGATTTGACCGTGTTCAACATGCTGCTGAAAGTGAGCAGTATCGACGGCACCATGAAGCTCGACGCGCTGGATATTGATACCAACCAGGGGAGCGTTAACGCGACCGGGCAGGCGCTGCTGCGGGATAACTGGCCGGTGGATATTACCCTCAACAGCGCCCTCAACATCGACCCGCTGAAAGGCGAGAAAGTGAAGGTCAAAGTGGGCGGCGCGCTGCGCGAGCAGCTGGAGTTCGGCGTCAATCTCTCCGGCCCGGTGGATATGGTGCTGCGCGGGCAGACAAAGTTAGCGGAAGCGGGTTTACCGCTGAATCTGGAGCTGGTGAGCGAACAGCTCTACTGGCCGTTTACCGGCGAAAAACAGTTCCAGGCCGATAAGCTGAAGCTCAAGCTGAGCGGCAAAATGACCGATTACACGCTGTCGTTCCGCACCTCGGTGAAGGGCGAAGGCCTGCCGCCAGCGGATATTACCCTCGATGCGAAGGGTAACGAGCAGCAGATTAATCTCGATAAACTCACCGTGGCGGCGCTGGAAGGTAAAACTGAACTGACCGCGCTGCTCGACTGGCGGAAAGCGATCAGCTGGCGCGGCGAGCTGAACCTGAAAGGCATCAACACGGCGAAAGAGGTGCCTGACTGGCCGTCGAAGCTCGACGGAACCATCAAAACGCGCGGCAGTCTGTACGGCGAAAGCTGGCAGATGGAGGTGCCGGAGATCAAACTCACCGGCAACGTGAAGCAGAACAAAGTCAATGTCGAAGGCTCCCTGCGCGGGAACAGCTATTTACAGTGGATCATCCCGCATCTGCACGTGGTCCTGGGGCGCAATACGGCGGATATCAAAGGTGAGCTGGGGGTGAAGGATCTCAATCTGGATGCCACCATCGATGCGCCCAATCTCGACAACGCCCTGCCGGGTCTCGGCGGAACGGCGAAAGGCTTAGTGAAAGTGCGCGGAACCGTTGACGCACCGCAGTTGCTGGCGGATATCACCGCCAACAATCTGCGCTGGCAGGAGCTGTCCGTCGCACGCGTACTGGTGAAAGGTGACGTCAAATCCACCGACCAAATCGCGGGCAACCTGAATCTGCGCGTTGAGCGTATTTCCCAGCCGGACGTGAATATCAGCCTGGTGACGCTGGACGCAAAAGGCAGCGAGAAGCAGCACGACCTCCAGCTGCGCGTGCAGGGCGAGCCGGTTTCTGGTCAGCTGCATCTGACGGGCAGTTTCGACCGCAAGGAGGAGCGCTGGAAAGGGGTTCTGGATAATACCCGCTTCACCACGCCGGTGGGGCCGCTTACGCTCTCCCGTTCCATCGCGCTGGATTACCGCAACGCCGAGCAGAAAATCAGTATCGGGCCACACTGCTGGACTAACCCGAACGCCGAGCTGTGCGTGCCGCAGACTATTGATGCGGGCGCGGAAGGGCGCGCGGTGGTGAATCTCAACCGCTTCGATCTGGCGATGCTGAAACCGTTTATGCCGGAGACCACCGAAGCCAGCGGCGTCTTCAGCGGTAAAGCCGATGTATCGTGGGACACCACCAAAGAAGGGCTTCCGCAGGGCAACGTCACGCTCTCTGGACGTAACGTAAAAGTGACCCAGACGGTGAACGACGCGCCGCTGCCGGTAGCGTTCGAGACCCTGAATCTGACGGCGGATCTGCATAACAACCGGGCAGAGCTAGGCTGGCTGATTCGTCTGGCCAACAACGGTCAGTTCGACGGCCAGGTGCAGGTTACCGATCCGCAAGGGCGACGTAATCTGGGCGGCAACGTCAATATCCGCAATATGAACCTGGCGATGGTCAACCCAATCTTCTCGCGCGGTGAAAAGGCAGCCGGGATGCTCAGCGCTAATCTGCGTCTGGGTGGCAATGCCCAAAGCCCGCAGCTGTTTGGTCAGATGCAGCTCAACGGCGTGGATATCGACGGCAACTTTATGCCGTTTGATATGCAGCCGAGCCAGATCTCGATGAACTTCAACGGCATGAGTTCGACGCTCGCGGGCGTGGTGCGTACCCAGCAGGGGCAGATCAACCTGAGCGGCGACGCAGACTGGAGTCAGATTGATAACTGGCGCGCGCGCGTGGCGGCGAAAGGTAGCCGGGTGCGCATCACCGTGCCGCCGATGGTGCGCCTCGACGTTTCCCCGGATGTGGTCTTCGAAGCGACACCAAGCCTGTTTACCCTCGATGGCCGCGTCGATGTGCCGTGGGCGCGCATCGTGGTTCATGACGTGCCGGAAAGCGCCGTTGGTGTCTCCAGCGATGAGGTGATGCTTAATAATGATCTGAAGCCGGTCGAGACTAAAAGCGCTGGGATTCCGATTAACAGTAATCTGACTATTCACGTCGGCAACAACGTGCGGCTTGACGCGTTTGGTCTGAAAGCGCGACTGACGGGCGACCTGAAAGTGGCGCAGGACAGCCAAGGCCTTGGCCTGAACGGACAGATCAATATTCCGGAAGGGCGCTTCCACGCTTACGGGCAGGATCTGATTGTGCGTAAAGGCGAGTTGCTGTTCTCCGGCCCGCCGGATCAGCCGCTGTTGAATATCGAAGCGATTCGTAACCCTGAATCGACTGAAAACGACGTGATTGCCGGGGTACGCGTCACCGGAACAGCCGACGAGCCGAAAGCGGAAATCTTCTCCGATCCGGCGATGTCGCAGCAGGAAGCGCTTTCTTATCTGCTGCGCGGGCAGGGTCTGGACAGCCAGCAGAGCGATAGTGCGGCGATGACGTCAATGTTAGTTGGCCTGGGGGTTGCACAAAGTGGGCAGGTTGTGGGTAAAATCGGCGAGACGTTTGGCGTAAGCAATCTGGCGCTGGACACCCAGGGAGTCGGTGACTCTTCGCAAGTGGTGGTCAGCGGCTATGTACTGCCAGGTCTACAGGTGAAATACGGCGTGGGGATCTTTGACTCACTGGCAACTCTCACGTTACGCTATCGGCTGATGCCTAAGCTATATCTGGAAGCGGTGTCTGGCGTAGACCAGGCGCTCGATCTGCTCTATCAGTTTGAGTTTTAGCAATGCGAATATTTGTATACGGCAGTTTACGAACCAGGCAGGGCAACAGTCACTGGATGACCAATGCCCAGTTACTGGGAAATTACAATATCGAGAACTACCAGTTGTACAGTCTGGGCCACTATCCAGGCGCGGTTCCGGGGAACGGAACGGTACAGGGTGAAGTTTATCGTATTGATAACGCGACGCTTGCCGAACTTGATGCCTTGCGCACCAGGGGCGGGGAATATGCACGCCAGTTGATCCAGACCCCGTATGGCAGTGCATGGATGTACGTGTACCAGCGTCCGGTCGATGGATTGAAACTGATTGAAAGCGGTAACTGGTTAGACAGAGACCAGTACTGATATGAACAACGCCACCTTCGGGTGGCGTTGTTTTTTGCGAGATGCTACGCATTCTGTTCTGCAATTTTCCAGCACATCACTTTTTTCTCCGATGCTTTTTCCGAAACGAATAATTGCCCCATTTTTTTGCTGGCACTCACACATGTGCAGGCGTAAAACAGTTCTCGCATCTTCATGAGTTATACTTTGTATAACCTTGGAGGTAATGATGCGTATAACTATTAAAAAGTGGGGAAACAGTGCAGGTATGGTTATTCCAGGCACAGTAATGAAAGAGCTCGGTTTACAACCGGGTCAGAGTATGGAAGCTCAGGTAATGAATAATCAGTTAGTGCTAACGCCAGTAGCTAAGCGTTACACGCTAGAAGAACTGCTGGCGCAGTGCGATACGACAGCTCCAGAAATAAGTGAACAGGAACTCTGGGGAGCATCCGGCCCTGTGGGGGATGAAATATGGTAAAGCGCCCGATTTTTGAGCGCGGGGATATTGTGCTCGTCGGGCTTGATCCCGTAAGAGGTCATGAGCAACAAGGGGAGAGTCGGCCTGCGCTCGTCCTATCAGTCGGTGATTTTAATCAGTTAGGAATGACGTTAATTGCCCCTGTCACTCAAGGTGGCAACTTCGCTCGTTATGCGGGTTTCAGCGTGCCGCTGAGCTGTGAAGAGGGTGACATTCAGGGCGTGGTTCTGGTCAATCAAATCAGGATGCTGGATCTCAGTGCCCGGCAGGCTAAACGGCTGGGTGTGGCCGCAGATGAAGTTGTTGAAGATGTGCTGCTGCGTTTGCAAACGCTTATCGACTGAGGCTAATGCTGACGGGTGGCGCCTACGCTTACCCGGCCTACAAAAGCTGCGATACCGTCATGTAGGCCGGGTAAGCGCAGCGCCACCCGGCAATAAACGGCTCAGGTTTCTCCAGCGGCCTGGCTGAGCGCAGAATTAAAACTCAATCCTTGCCCCAAGATTGTATCGACGTCCTTCGAGCTGCCCGTAATCGCCCCACGAGGTGGTGCGTTTCGGGTCTGCATCAAACAGGTTATAAATTCCCGCCAACAGTTGGGTGTTTTTATTCAGCTTATAGCGCGCGCCGATATCGACCAGCGTGTAAGCCTCATATTCCGTGCCACTGTTGCTGTCACGGTTGCTGCTGCGGTAGTTCGCGTTACTCCACAGGTCCAGAGACTGCGTGGTTGCCCAGGTCAGTGACACGTTCGCCATGTGACGTGGGAAATCATTCAGCGCGTAACCCTTATCCACGCCGGATTTCTGCTCGCTGTGGTTATAGGTGTAGTTCGCGTTCGCTTTCAGGTCGGCGGTAATCTGCCAGTCGCCATTCAGCTCGATACCGTAAACGTCGGCTTTGCTGACGTTAAAATATTTATCCACGGAATCCGCTTTGTAGCCGTTCACTTCGCACTGGTGAGTGGACGTCGTTTCGCAGATGGTCTGCTCGGAGATTTTGTCCTTGAACTGGGTATAGAAGACGGTGCCGTCCAGCGACACGGATTCTCCGGTCCAGTACAGGCCCGTTTCGGCGTTGATGCTTTTCTCAGGTTTCAGATCGTCGTTACCCACGGTCAGGAACGGATACGGCGGCGTTGACCCGTGCGGGGTGACGAATTGATCCGAGGTAGCGCGCAGCTCCGGTTTTTTATAGCCCGCCGAGAGGCCGCCTTTCAGCGCCCAGGCATCGGTGATTGCCCAGTTACCGTACAGTTTTGGCGTTACGTGCGCGCCGAAGTAGCTGTCGTAATCGCCACGCGCGGAAGTGGTCAGGGTAAAATCATTGATCGTCCACGCATCTTCTGCAAACAGCGCCCAGCCGTTACGCGTCACTTTGGTCACCGGCTCCACGCCCGGCAGGGTTTTGCCCGACTCGTAGAAATGGTCGTTTAACTCTTCGCGCGTAAAGTTGGCCCCGACGGTGAGCTTGTGGTTATCCAACGTGAACGTAGTTTGCGAGTTGGCAACGTAGTTTTCCGTCTGCACATATTCGGGCGAGGTGTTGTCCAGCAGATACTTCGAACGCCCTTTTTCGTAATTGATGTAGTTGGTTGTGGCAATGGTGTCATCTGCATACCAGCCGGTATGCGTGAGGGTCACCGCGTCGCGATCGAATTTCCACATCCACGGCGTACCGCGTTTTTTGGTGCGATTTTTTTCCTGCTCGCCCACAACCACATTCAGATCGAAGAGGTTATTTTCGCTGGCCTTCAGGCCGAGCGTGGCATCCACCGATTTGCGGTTGTGCTTGCCGAAGTAATTCTGGCGCTCGTCGTCGCGGCGATCCAATCCGTCAGCGGCAATGCTTAAACCCAGTTTGTCCTGAATGAGTGGCCCCATCGCAAACAGGTTCAGCTGGCTGGTGTTGCCGAGATCTTTATGTTCCTGCAGCCAGGTGTTGGCGGCGATAGCGCCGGTCCAGTCTGCTACGCCGTAGGGTTTTTTGGTGATCACGTTGACCACCCCGCCGATGGCATCAGAGCCGTACAGGGAGGACATTGGACCACGAATCACTTCGATGCGCTCGATGGCTTCCATCGGCGGTAAAAAGCCCGCTTCTGCACCGATATCCTGGCCGTAAGGCCGCGATTCGCTGGTGTTTTGCTTTACGCTGTTGACCATAAATGCCGTATAGCTTGAGTCCATCCCGCGCATCATAATGCTGCCGTTGGCCATATCGCTGCCGCCGTTAGAGACCGATACGCCGGGGATATTTTTAATCGCATCGCCGATGGTCTGGTCGGGCTGAATATCCAGCGTTTTGCGATCGATACTGGAAATCGTGGCGGGGGCTTCTTTTTTCTGCTGTGCAAAGCCGGTCGCGGTGACCACCATTTCGTCATCCGCCTGTGCGGGTAAAACCAGTGTGCCGGTTAACGCCACCATGCCTGTGAACGTAATTAATTGACGCGTTTTCATAGCCATAAACCCAAAAGGAAAAATAAAAAACACCCGACGGTCTTACGCCGCAGGGTGTGGTTGGTGAAGGAATCAGAGCTTATCGAGGGCGATTCTGATGACGTAATCCGGCTTCTCTTTGGCCTCTTTCTCGTCTTGTTTAACGCTGGCGTACAGCACGTTACCGTCGGTAGAGAGGGCGAGGCTGTTCGGCATTGCGCTGGTCGCGATGCTGTTTTTCACCTGATACGTTTTGCTGTCGATAATGCTGATGAGTTTTCCGTTGCGGTGCGTGACGTAAATCTCGTTACGCTTTTCGTTGTAAAGCACCGCCAGAGAATTGGTGACGTCGATATGATCAAGCACTTTGCCGGTCGTGATATCCACCACCAGAACGTTCGGTAAATCCGGATCAGTCAGGAAAGTGCGGTTATTTTTGCTGTCCAGCGCGATGTTCAGGAAGAAGTGTTTTTTCTCTGGTTCGACGTTGAAGCGGCTGACGATTTTGTCGGTTTGGGTATCCACGACAATCAGCCCATTTTTGCCGTTAACCACATACAGACGATTTTTCTCAGCGTCTACCGCCAGCCCGGTCGGGTATTCGCCCATATCTGTCAGGGTATTAACCAGCTGGCGCTTTTCGGTGTCGATCACCCAGACGATGCCTTTCTCCACCACGGCGGTGACGTACAGGCGGTGATGCTGTTTATCGAGCACCATTTCGCGGGTGTGGGCGATATCTTTCGGGTTGCTGGTGTCGGCGAGCTGGATAACCGCCAGCTCTTTGCCGGTCTGGGTATCGATGACGGTGACGGAGCCTTCCAGCGTGTTGCCCACGTAGAGAAGGTGATTTTCTTCGTCAAGCGCGGTGGCGAACACGCGGCGCGTGGTTTCAATCACGCCCGTTCCCGTCAGGTCTTCCAGGTCCAGCTTGTAAATTTTGCCTTTGGTTTTGTCTTTATCAAACGAAGGGGCGCTGGCGGCGAACAGCACTTTCGCCTGTCCGTCGTAGGCCAGTTCATAAACACCGTGGCCCACGGGCTGGGTGACAAAGTCTTTCTCCGGCAGCGGGGTAGCGTAACCAGACACGCTGGTCAGCATGAAAGCCGCAGCAACGGCGAGTGCGAGGGAGGCTTTAAGGGTCTTCACATTGTGTAGGGTCATTGACGTTTATTCACAGTTATTTACGAAGTGCAAATGATAATGATATCTACTCTCATTATCAAATGAGTAATGTGAACTGCGACTACCTTTTCTGGTAGGTCAATAACCGGTCAGATATTAAGGGGATACAGAATGACAGACACAAAAAAGCCCCGACTCGCGGGGCTTAGCATAGGGCGTAAGAATTACTTCTTAGCGGCGCGCTCGAAGGACGCAACGATTTCAGCTTTCGCTGCTTCAGCGTTGTCCCAGCCGTCAACTTTAACCCATTTGCCTTTTTCGAGATCTTTATAGTGCTCGAAGAAGTGAGTGATCTGCGCTTTCAGCAGTTCTGGCAGGTCGTTCACATCTTTGATGTGATCGTACTCTTTGCTCAGTTTGGTGTGCGGAACGGCAACCAGTTTCGCATCTTCACCGGCTTCGTCGGTCATTTTCAGTACGCCAACCGGACGGCAGCGAACCACAGAACCTGGGGCCAGTGGGTACGGAGTTGGGACCAGAACGTCTACCGGGTCACCGTCCAGAGACAGGGTGTGGTTGATGTAACCGTAGTTGCACGGATAGAACATCGCGGTGGACATGAAACGGTCAACGAACAGCGCACCGGTGTCTTTGTCGATTTCGTATTTGATAGGATCTGCGTTGGCCGGGATTTCGATAACAACGTAGATGTCTTCCGGCAGTTCTTTACCCGCAGGGACGTTGAGTAAGCTCATGTGAGTGTCCTATGTGTATGCTAAACAAGTGGCGAGTATTATAGCCAACTCGCGCTGAAAGTCTCCGCCTGTTTTCATTCTCATCCGCATCCCCGCGCCATTTTCAGAACCTTTCCATGACAGGAAAATCCATAAACTCAGCCGCATATTTAATGGGCGAATGAAAGCGATTACAAACTTGTGATTAACGTTTTATTCACTTTTCCGAAGTGTGATGTAACGCAATCCGTTACATATTCCATTGGCTATAGTTTTTTCGCAGAACATCTTTTGACCAACAATAACCTGGGCTACGAGGGCATCATTATGTGGAAGCGCTTACTTCTTGTCACAGCAGTTTCGGCAGCCATGTCGTCTATGGCGATGGCCGCACCATTAACCGTCGGTTTTTCACAGGTTGGATCGGAATCTGGCTGGCGAGCGGCTGAAACCAACGTCGCGAAAAGCGAGGCCCAAAAGCGCGGTATCACGCTGAAAATCGCCGATGGCCAGCAAAAACAGGAAAACCAGATCAAAGCGGTGCGTTCGTTTATCGCCCAGGGCGTTGACGCCATTTTCATCGCGCCGGTGGTGGCGACAGGCTGGGAACCGGTGCTAAAAGAAGCCAAAGACGCTGAAATTCCGGTGTTCCTGCTCGACCGTTCCATTGATGTGAAAGACAAATCTCTCTATATGACCACCGTCACCGCAAACAACGTGCTCGAAGGGCAGCTGATCGGTGACTGGCTGATTAAGCAGGTCGATGGCAAGCCGTGTAACGTGGTCGAACTGCAAGGTACCGTCGGCGCTAGCGTGGCGATCGACCGTAAAAAAGGCTTTGCGGAAGCCATCGCCAAAGCGCCAAACATCAAAATCATCCGTTCTCAGTCCGGTGACTTTACCCGCAGCAAAGGTAAAGAGGTTATGGAGAGCTTCATCAAGGCTGAGAACAACGGCAAAAATATCTGCATGGTTTACGCCCATAACGACGACATGGTGATCGGTGCGATTCAGGCGATCAAAGAAGCGGGCCTGAAACCGGGCAAAGATATCCTCACCGGCTCTATCGACGGCGTGCCGGATATCTATAAAGCGATGATTGACGGCGAAGCGAACGCCAGCGTCGAGCTAACGCCAAACATGGCCGGTCCGGCGTTTGATGCTCTTGAGAAATTCAAGAAAGACGGCACCAAACCTGAACAGCTGACCATCACTAAATCTACCCTCTACCTGCCAGACACGGCGAAAGAAGAGTTAGAGAAGAAGAAAAACATGGGCTACTAAGGCCTCTCAGCCAGGAAAAATGCCGGGTGCCGCTGCGCTTACCCGGCCTACAGTACGCATTTTTGTAGGCCGGATAAGCGTAGCGCCATCCGGCGTGATGTAGGGGGAATCATGACTCAAGAACAACACCAGGAAATCCTCCGAACCGAAGGATTAAGCAAATTCTTCCCCGGCGTGAAAGCGCTGGATAACGTCGATTTCAGCCTGCGTCGCGGTGAAATTATGGCGCTGCTCGGTGAAAATGGCGCCGGGAAATCGACGCTGATCAAAGCGTTAACCGGCGTGTACCACGCCGATCGCGGCACCATTTTTCTTGAAGGCAACGCCATCTCCCCGAAAAATACCGCCCACGCCCAACAGTTGGGCATCGGGACGGTTTACCAGGAAGTAAACCTGCTGCCAAACATGTCGGTGGCGGATAATCTGTTTATTGGTCGTGAGCCGCGTCGCTTCGGCCTGTTGCGCCGAAAAGAGATGGAAGCGCGCGCCACCAAACTGATGGAATCCTACGGTTTTTCCCTCGACGTGCGCGAGCCGCTGAACCGCTTTTCGGTGGCGATGCAGCAGATTGTCGCCATTTGCCGGGCGATCGATCTCTCTGCCAAAGTACTGATCCTCGACGAACCCACCGCCAGCCTCGATACCCAGGAAGTGGAAATGCTGTTCACTCTGATGCGCCAGTTGCGCGATCAGGGCGTTAGTCTGATTTTCGTCACCCACTTCCTCGATCAGGTTTATCAGGTCAGCGATCGCATTACGGTTCTGCGCAACGGCAGTTTTGTCGGCTGTCGCGAAACCCGCGAGCTGCCGCAGATCGAGCTGGTCAAAATGATGCTGGGCCGCGAGCTGGACACCCATGCGCTCCAGCGGGCGGGCCGGACGCTGTTGAGCGACAAACCCGTTGCCGCGTTCAAAGATTTTGGCAAAAAAGGCATCATCACCCCGTTCAACCTGGAAGTGCGCCCAGGCGAAATCGTGGGTCTGGCGGGTCTGTTAGGATCGGGGCGTACTGAAACCGCCGAGGTGATTTTTGGCATCAAACCAGCCGACAGCGGCAGTGCGATGATCAAAGGCAAACCGCAAACGCTGAGTTCTCCCCATCGGGCCTCCTGTCTGGGAATTGGTTTTTGCCCGGAGGACAGGAAAACCGACGGCATCATTGCCGCCGCCTCGGTGCGCGAAAATATCGTGCTGGCGTTACAGGCCCAGCGCGGCTGGCTGCGGCCAATCCCTAAGCGCGAGCAGGTCGCCATTGCCGAGCGTTTTATTCGCCAGCTCGGCATTCGCACCCCCAGCACCGAGCAGCCGATTGAGTTCCTCTCCGGTGGCAACCAGCAAAAAGTGCTGCTCTCCCGCTGGCTGCTGACCAAACCGCAGTTCCTGATCCTCGATGAGCCGACGCGCGGTATCGATGTGGGCGCGCACGCCGAAATTATTCGCCTGATCGAAACGCTGTGCGCTGACGGTCTGGCGCTGCTGGTCATCTCCTCCGAGCTTGAAGAGCTGGTGGGGTATGCCGATCGCGTGATTATCATGCGTGATCGTAAGCAGGTGGCAGAGATCCCGCTGGATGAACTCTCGGTTCCGGCGATCATGAATGCTATCGCGGCATAAGGAGTCAATCGTGATGCCCCGTTCTCTTCCCCAGCCAGGCGAATCCAGGCGCCGCGTTAACTGGCCCACCGGCACGCCGCAGATCGTGGCACTGCTGCTGGTGCTGGTGGTGGATAGCCTCGTTGCGCCGCATTTCTTCCAGATTATTTTGCAGGATGGCCGCCTGTTCGGTAGCCCTATCGATATTCTAAACCGCGCCGCACCGGTGGCGCTGTTGGCAATTGGCATGACGCTGGTGATTGCTACTGGCGGGATCGATTTGTCCGTCGGCGCGACGATGGCCATCGCGGGCGCGACAGCCGCCTCGATGACGGTTGCCGGACACAGTCTGCCGGTTGTGATTTTAGCGGCACTAGGGACCGGCGTACTGGCGGGCCTGTGGAATGGAATTCTGGTCTCGCTTCTGAAGATCCAGCCGTTCGTTGCCACCTTAATTCTGATGGTGGCCGGACGCGGCGTGGCGCAGTTGATTACCTCCGGGCAGATCGTCACCTTCGACTCTCCGCAGCTGGCGTGGTTCGGCAGCGGCAGGCTGCTGCTGTTTCCGACGCCGGTGATCATTGCCCTGGTGACGCTTGTCGTGTTCTGGCTGTTCACCCGTAAAACGGCGCTGGGGATGTTTATCGAAGCCGTGGGGATCAACATTCGCGCCGCGAAAAATGCGGGGGTCAGCACCCGGATGGTGGTGATGCTGACCTACGTCCTGAGCGGGGTCTGCGCGGCCATTGCCGGGATTATTGTCGCCGCCGATATTCGCGGGGCTGATGCCAATAACGCCGGATTATGGCTGGAGCTGGATGCGATTCTGGCGGTGGTGATTGGCGGCGGATCGCTGATGGGCGGGCGCTTTAACCTGCTGCTGTCGGTGATTGGCGCGCTGATTATCCAGGGGATGAACACCGGTATTTTGCTCTCTGGCTTCCAGCCGGAGCTGAATCAGGTGGTCAAAGCGGTGGTTGTGCTCTGCGTACTGATTGTTCAGTCGTCGCGCTTTATTAGCATCATCAAGGGGATACGCGGCCATGATAAAACGTAACTTACCGCTCATGATCACCCTGGGCGTCTTTGTGCTGGGCTATCTCTACTGCCTGACGCAATTCCCCGGTTTCGCCTCGACGCGTGTGATTTGCAACATTCTGACTGATAACGCCTTTCTGGGGATTATCGCCGTCGGCATGACCTTCGTGATCCTTTCCGGCGGGATCGATCTCTCCGTCGGGTCGGTGATCGCCTTTACCGGCGTGTTCCTCGCCAAAGCGATTGGGTTCTGGGGGATCTCGCCGCTGCTGGCTTTCCCGCTGGTGCTGGTGATGGGCTGCGCGTTTGGTGCGTTTATGGGCCTGCTGATTGATGCTCTGAAAATCCCGGCGTTTATCATTACCCTCGCCGGGATGTTTTTCCTGCGTGGGGTGAGTTATCTGGTATCGGAAGAGTCGATCCCAATCAACCATCCGATCTACGACACCCTCTCCAGCCTGGCGTGGAAAATCCCTGGCGGCGGTCGTCTGAGCGCGATGGGCCTGCTGATGCTCGGCGTGGTGGTGATCGGCATGTTCCTTGCGCACCGCACCCGTTTTGGCAACCAGGTCTACGCTATCGGCGGCAGCGCGACATCGGCAAATCTGATGGGGATCTCCACCCGCAGCACCACGATCCGCATCTACATGCTATCAACGGGGCTGGCGACCCTGGCGGGAATTGTCTTCTCGATCTACACCCAGGCGGGCTACGCGCTGGCGGGCGTGGGCGTTGAACTGGACGCGATTGCCTCGGTGGTGATTGGCGGTACACTCTTGAGCGGCGGCGTTGGAACGGTACTCGGCACGCTGTTTGGTGTGGCGATCCAGGGGCTGATTCAGACCTACATTAACTTCGACGGCACGCTCAGCTCCTGGTGGACCAAAATCGCGATTGGCGTTTTACTGTTCATCTTTATCGCGCTCCAGCGTGGTCTGACAGTACTGTGGGAAAATCGCCTCAGCTCGCCGGTGACGCGGGTGAGCACCACAACGCTCAACAGATAACGTCCTGAATTTGCTTAAAGTGTAAACTTTTTCCGGTAGCGGTCGATAACCTTTATTTCTGTCCAGAAATATCTCGCTACCGGAAATAACATCATGCTGAAAACGCTATCGATTCGTACCGGCTTGCTTTCGTTACTGGCCGTTATGACCCTTCTGCTGCTGATTGTCAGCGGCATTGGCATTTATGCCCTCACACAGAGTTCCTCTTCTTTACAGCGCATTAATCACCTTCAGGGTGAGCAGATGGTGCAGCTCAACGCGGGTTACACCCTGATTTTGCGCGCCCGTAACGAAGCGGGTCAGGCCGTTCGACTCATGGAAATCGGTATGCTAGACGATGCCGCCAAATCCGTGCAGAACATCAATCGCGAAGTCGCTCAGGCGCAAAAAACGCTGAAAGGCGTGATCGACGGCGGCATTGAGAACCCGAAAGGGCAGCAACTGCTGGACAAAGTGGCGGCAAGTTTTGCCACCTATAACGCCGAAGGGATCACTCCGATGGTGGCCGCGCTGAACCAACAGAGCGCCGATACCTATTACGATCTGCTGGAGAATAAGCTGATCCCGGTCGCGCGTCAGTTTGATAACGACATGCAAGCGTTCCAGTCGTGGAGCGAAAAGCGCGGGAAATCGGAAGTGAAAGCGGTGCAGTCGAGCAAAAACCGGGTGATGATGCTGATCGTGATTGCCGCCCTGCTCACCGCCGGGATCATCGTTCTGGCCTGGCTTTCTCTGCGCAATATGCTGCTTAAACCGCTTCTGGCGTCGATTGCTCAGCTGGAACACGTGGCGGCAGGCGATCTGACACACAGCCTGAACGAACCGACCAGCCAGGAATTTAACCGCCTGAATGCGGCGATCGAAGAGATGCGCCAGTCGCTGATGGGCTCGGTCATGCGCGTGCGCGATGCCAGCTCGCAAATTGATACAGGCAGCCGCGAGTTGACCGCCGGAAACATGAATCTGGCCCAGCGCACGGAATCCACGGCCACCTCCCTTGAGCAGACGGCAGCGAGTATGGAAGAGATCACCGCCACCGTGAAGCAGAACGCCGATAACGCCGAACAGGCGCACCAGATGGCGAAAAGCGTCTCGGATACCGCCGATCACGGCAGCGAAATGGTGTGCTACGTAATTGAAAAAATGCGCGATATCTCAGGCAGTTCGGCGCGCATCGCAGACATCCTGAGCGTGATTGACGGCATTGCTTTCCAGACGAACATTCTGGCGCTCAATGCTTCGGTCGAAGCGGCGCGCGCGGGCGAGCAGGGGCGTGGGTTTGCGGTGGTCGCCGGAGAAGTGCGTAACCTCGCCAGTCGCAGCGCCGATGCGGCGAAAGAGATTCGTACGCTAATCAGTGATTCCCAGACTCACGTCAACGAAGGCAGCGAGCTGGCTCAGCAGGCTGGCGAAACGATGGATGAAATCGCCACCGAAGTGCTGCGCATGACCAAACTGATGCGTGAGATCGCCAACGCGTCTCTGGAGCAGAGCCGTGGTATTGAGCAGGTGAATATCGCGGTCAATCAGATGGACGAAACCGCGCAGCAAAATGCTGCGCTGGTACAACAATCTTCCGCCGCGACGCGCTCTCTGGAAGAGCAATCGCGCGAGCTGATTGAAGCCATGTCGTCGTTTAAATTATCGGCCCAAACGGCCTGACTAAAATAAGCCCTGACGCATAATGCGTCGGGGTTTATACTTCCGCAGTATTCACCGCACCAATATTTTGATGAATATCCGCCATTAAATTTTCCAGCGAATTTGTCAGCTGTAATGCTTTTTGCGTGGGCTCAAGATATAAACCTTTACGAATAAATAACGGCTCATCAAAAAGTTGATTAAAACGTTTTAATGCCAGACTTACCGCCGGGCGCGACATGTCCAGACGCACGGAGGCTTTCGCCATGCTGCCGCAGCGGACAATCTCAATAAAAACAGGAATAAGATTTAAATCGATACCGGTGTTTGCACGAGAATAATTTTGCATCGTGACGGTCACTCCTCTGAATAAAATTTAACTGTTCAGAATAATGCGTGAGTGGCCGGGAAGATTAAAGCGCCATTTTTATATTCATTTATACGGTAAAATATATAAATGAAAAGAGGGAGCGATGCTCCCTCAGAGTAAAAGCGTTACGCGTCCGGGTATTCGCGGATCAAACGTTCAACGTCTTCGACCATGTGATTGTTGCCAACAAAGAACGAACGGCGCTGGTGCAGGCTGTTCGGGATAATATCCAGAATCCGCTCTTTACCATCGCTGGCCTTGCCGCCAGCCTGTTCAGCCAGGAACGCCATCGGGTTGCATTCATACAGCAGGCGCAGTTTCCCTTCCGGGTGGCTGGCGGTGCTTGGATAAAGATAAATGCCGCCTTTCAGCAGGTTACGGTGGAAATCCGCGACCAGAGAACCGATGTAGCGCGAGGTATAAGGGCGCTGGGTCAACTTATCTTCTTCCTGGCAGAATTTGATGTATTTCTTCACGCCGTTCGGGAATTTGATGTAGTTGCCTTCGTTGATGGAGTAAGTGGTGCCTTTTTCCGGGAAGCGCATGCGCTCCTGGCTCAGGCAGAATACGCCCAGCGAAGGATCGTAGGTAAAGGCATGAACGCCGCAGCCGGTGGTGTACACCAGCATGGTGGATGACCCGTAAACCACATATCCGGCAGCCACTTGCTTGCTGCCCGGCTGCAGGAAATCTTCTTCAGTGACCGGGGTACCGACGGGCGTAACGCGGCGATAAATGGAGAAAATCGTGCCGACAGAAACGTTCACGTCGATATTGGAGGAACCGTCCAGCGGGTCCATCAGAACGACGTATTTGGCGTGCTCGCAGCCTTCGAAAACAACGATTTCATCTTCTTCTTCGGACGCAATTCCCGCGACGATATCGCGTGCGCGCAGTGCGGCTTTCAATTTCTCATTGGCGAACAGATCGAGTTTTTGCTGCACCTCGCCCTGCACGTTTTCGGCACCGCTGGCACCCAGGATATCGACCAAACCGGCCTTGTTGATATCGCGGTGGATGATCTTCGCGCCGAGCTTTATTGCCGACAGCAAAGCAGTGAGCTCACCAGTAGCATGAGAGAACTCGTGCTGCTTTTCGACAATAAATTCACCTAACGTTTTCATAACACTTTCCCTGCATCGTATGTGAGTAAAGCGATCGTATGTTGCGTATAAAGCCTGAAGCCCAACAATCTTAACAAACATTCAAATATTAGCGCAGAGGTGAATCGCGCCAGCAAAATACGGATTTACCTGAAATGCGTTTCTCTGACGCTGACATGTGAGTAAAATGTGCGCCACACAGAAGAGGGATAGTGACGTATGCGCATTCATATATTGGGGATTTGTGGCACTTTCATGGGCGGACTGGCGATGCTGGCGCGCTCTTTAGGCCATGAGGTGACGGGTTCGGACGCCAATGTGTATCCGCCAATGAGCACATTGCTCGAGAAACAGGGCATCGATCTGATTTCGGGATATGACGCCAGCCAACTGGACGATGAGCCGGATTTAGTGATTATCGGCAACGCCATGACCCGTGGTAATCCGTGTGTGGAAGCGGTGCTGGAACGCAACATTCCGTTCATGTCTGGCCCACAGTGGCTGCATGATTTCGTGCTGCGCGATCGCTGGGTGCTGGCCGTGGCCGGTACGCACGGCAAAACCACCACCGCCGGAATGGCGACCTGGATTTTAGAGGCCTGCGGCTACAAGCCGGGCTTCGTGATCGGCGGCGTACCGGGGAATTTTGACGTTTCCGCGCGTTTGGGCGACAGCCCTTTCTTCGTGATTGAAGCGGATGAATATGACTGCGCGTTCTTCGACAAGCGTTCCAAATTCGTGCATTACTGCCCGCGCACGCTGATCCTCAATAACCTTGAGTTTGATCACGCAGACATTTTTGACGATCTGAAAGCGATTCAGAAACAGTTCCACCACCTGGTGCGCATTGTGCCGGGCCAGGGGCGCATCATCTACCCGGAAAACGACATCAATCTGAAACAGACGATGGCGATGGGCTGCTGGAGCGAACAGGAGCTGGTGGGCGAGCAGGGCCACTGGCAGGCGAAGAAACTGACCACCGACGCCTCCGAATGGGAAGTGTGGCTGGACGGTGAGAAAGTCGGCGAAGTGAAGTGGGCGCTGGTCGGTGAACACAACATGCATAACGGTCTGATGGCGATTGCCGCCGCGCGTCACGTGGGCGTCCTGCCTGCCGATGCGGCGAATGCGCTTAACACGTTCATCAACGCCCGTCGTCGTCTCGAACTGCGCGGTGAAGCCAACGGCGTGACCGTGTACGACGATTTCGCCCATCACCCAACGGCGATCCTCGCGACGCTGGCTGCCCTGCGTGGCAAAGTGGGCGGCACGGCGCGGATTCTGGCAGTGCTGGAACCGCGCTCGAATACCATGAAAATGGGGCTCAGTAAGGACGATCTCGCACCGTCGTTAGGCCGTGCGGATGAAGTCTTCCTCCTGCAACCGCAGCATATCCCGTGGCAGGTAGCGGAAGTGGCGGAAGCGTGCATTCAGCCTGCGCACTGGCATGCGGACGTAGACACATTAGCGGATATGATCGTCAAAACGGCGCAGCCGGGCGATCACATTCTGGTGATGAGTAACGGTGGTTTTGGTGGGATTCATCAGAAACTGCTGGACGGTCTGGCGAAGAAAGCACAAGCGGTAGAGTAGCTGTTGTGCCCGGTGGCGCTTTGCTTACCGGGCCTACAGAATCGTTGGGCGGATAACCATCCGGGCCGACAACATCGTAGGCCGGATAAGCGCAGCGCCATCCGGCAAAAATCTTAACCTTCGTTCTCAGCCAGCTCGCGCAGATACTGGAAAATCAGGCGCGCAGATTTCGGCGGCTTATTCCCTTCTTTCTCTTTCTTCGCGTTACGGATAAGCGAACGTAACTGCTGGCGGTCAGCGTCCGGCCACAGGTTCAATACTTCTGCGACGGCATCGTCACCGTTATCGACCAGACGGTCGCGGATCTGCTCAAGCTTATGGAACAGCGCAACCTGCTGGTTGTGACGGTTCTTCAGCTTATCCAGCGCCTGGCGGATCGGTTCTACGTCACGCTGGCGCAGCATTTTACCAATCAGCTGGAGCTGACGGCGACGGCCTTCTTTTTTGATTCGTTGGGCCAGTTCAATGGCACCGCGCAGATCCGGGTCGAGCGGGAGTTTATCCAGCGCGTTTTTACCCAGTTCTACCATTTCCGCACCAAGTTGTTTTAACTCTTCGGCGTCGCGTTTAATTTCACTTTTACTGACCCAGATGATTTCATCATCTTCGTCTTCGATGTCATCACCGGGAACGTCGTCGAGCCAGTCTTCGGGCTGCTTAGTCATGTCAGGCTCCTTAAAAAAGAGGCTAATGTTACCAGTTAAGACGCGCACTGAAAAACGGTTCTCTGTTAGACTTCAGATAACTCCCTCTTACAGTATGGCATTTGCGATGAAAGTAACCTCACAAGTTGAAGCGCAGCGTAAGATTCTTGAAGAAGCGGTATCCACAGCACTGATGCTGGCCTCAGGCCAATCCGACGGCGCAGAAGTGGCGGTCAGTAAGACCACGGGCATTAGCGTCAGCACCCGCTTTGGCGAAGTGGAAAACGTTGAATTTAACAGTGACGGCGCGCTGGGGATTACGGTTTATCACCAGAATCGCAAAGGCAGCGCCTCTTCGACCGATCTCAGCCCGGATGCCATTGCCCGTACCGTGCAGGCCGCGCTGGATATTGCGCGCTACACCTCGCCAGACCCGTACGCGGGCGTGGCAGACAAAGAGCTGCTGGCGTTTGACGCCCCGGATCTGGACCTGTTCCACCCGGCTGAAGTCACACCGGACGAAGCCATCGAGCTGGCGGCGCGCGCAGAACAGGCGTCGCTTAAAGCCGATAAACGCATCACCAATACCGAGGGCGGCAGCTTCAACAGCCACTACGGAATCAAGGTGTTCGGCAACAGCCACGGCATGTTGCAGGGCTACTGCTCAACACGTCACTCTCTGTCCAGCTGCGTTATCGCCGAAGAAAACGGCGATATGGAACGTGATTACGCCTACACCATTGGCCGCGCGATGGGCGATTTGCAGTCTCCTGAGTGGGTCGGTGAAGATTGTGCAAGACGCACTCTTTCGCGTCTGTCTCCGCGCAAACTGTCGACCATGAAAGCGCCAGTTATTTTTGCCAATGAAGTGGCAACCGGTCTGTTTGGCCATCTGGTCGGCGCGATTGCGGGTGGGGCGGTGTATCGTAAATCCACCTTCCTGCTCGACGCGCTGGGCACCCAAATTCTGCCAGAATGGCTGACCATCGAAGAACATCCGCACCTGCTGAAAGGGCTGGCGTCCACGCCGTTCGACAGCGAAGGCGTGCGCACCGAACGTCGTGACATTATCAAAGACGGCGTGCTGACCCAGTGGCTGCTGACCAACTATTCTGCGCGCAAACTGGGGCTGAAAAGTACCGGTCACGCGGGCGGCATTCACAACTGGCGCATCGAAGGCCAGGGCCTGAACTTTGAACAGATGCTCAAGCAGATGGGTACCGGCCTGGTTGTCACCGAGCTGATGGGCCAGGGCGTGAGCGGCATCACCGGCGATTACTCGCGCGGTGCGGCGGGCTTCTGGGTCGAAAACGGTGAAATTCAGTACCCGGTGAGCGAAATTACCATCGCCGGTAACTTAAAAGATATGTGGCGCAATATTGTTACGGTCGGTAACGATATTGAAACGCGCAGCAATATACAGTGTGGTTCAGTGCTGTTACCGGAGATGAAAATCGCCGGCCAGTAATACCCGTCATACTTCGAGCTGCAGGTGCGTTGGCTGCGCGTGCTCACCCCAGTCACTTACTTTAGTAAGCTCCTGAGGACTCGCGCACTTGCCGCGTGACTCGGCCAGTGGCCTCGCCCCTTCGGGGCCAGCGCATGCGCTGTTCAAAACGCTGTGCGTTTTGTCCTGCAACTCGAATTATTCGGGTATGACTTTTTCTATAATAAAAAAGGAAGTGAGCAATGTATAAAAGCCTGTTAGCCGTCGTCGTCGCTTCAACCCTGGTCATGAGTCCGGCTGCGTTTTCCGCCGATCTTGAAGACAATATGGATACCCTCAGCGCCAATCTGAAAGTGGTGCAAAAAACCGATAATGCGACGGAAATGAAAGACGCATTAACCAAAATGCGTGCCGCCGCGCTCGATGCGCAAAAAGCGACGCCGCCGAAGCTGGAAAACGCGGCGCCAGACAGCGCGGAGATGAAAGATTTCCGTCACGGTTTTGACGTGCTGGTCGGGCAGATCGACGGTGCGCTGAAGCTCGCCAACGAAGGCAAGGTCAAAGAAGCGCAGGCCGCTGCTGACGGCTTCGTCACCACGCGCAACGAGTACCACAAAAAGTATCGTTAAATGGGTGCCTGAGCTGTACGCCTGGTCTCGTGATGCGGAGGCATACTCCCTGCCTCCGCGTGTTAGCTCCTTACTTCCCGGAGCGGCAGTCCATCCGCGCAACTAACTCCAGCGAACCCTGACGAAAACGGAGCTCGCAAAGCGTTTTGCGGTTTACCAGAGATAAGATGATTAGTGTCAAAGCAATAATCATCAGAGCCCTGATAATCGGTTTCTGCTGCTTCATGGATGCCTCCTTGGCAGCGGGTAAGGCATTGCTTCACGTGTCTAGACGTGTTGTTTCAGCCCCGACCCTGATTTAAATTCAGGTAGGGGCTTTCCACTTTCCGTCCCATGCATGAGACAGTTAGTCTCAAGCACCCACGCGCACTCTATCGAATCCCCATAAGAAAACCTTATCCACGTCACATTTCTACGAGCCCACTCGTAAACTTTTTCGTTCTCGTTCCCGCCGTTTGACCCTCGAATAGCGTGATATTCATCACGTGAATCCAGCTGATAATTCATATTTGCCGCAATTATGTGGCACAGATCACTGGTGCCGCTTTCCTTTCCACTTCGAAGTGGAAAACAACTCGCTACAAACATTTCACAGCCAGCGTTAGTTTGAACCCAGAGCCATTAACGGGGTAAGACGAGTGATTAACGGAGCGGTAATGAACGACGTTGGGGAACAGGCAGCGCAAACGCAAAAGCTCGCCGACACCATGCTGGAGCAGGTTTTCACCCTGCTTGCCCATAACAACATCATTCCCAATGACGTCCAGGTGCAAATGCTGACTTCACACGTTCGTGCGATGGCGCACCGGTCTGTGACCGGCGAGCCGCTGCCGGAGGTGGAAGCCGACCTGTTTGACGAAATTTCTGCAGATTCAATGCGACTTGCCCGCGAAGTGGTGGCGCAGTTCGGCAATCTTCCTGATGAAGAAGCCTGGCTGCTCTCCGTTCACTTCGAAGTCGCGAAAGACAACCTTTAAGGAGCAATACCATGGAACAAATTACTGTAGTCATCGGCGATCGTCTGGGCAAAGGCCAGAAAGTGGCCCTCGGCGTTGAAAAAGCGGGCGGTCGTGCGGTTGTCGTGCCGGGTGTCGCGGCGGATATGAAGCTGGGCGATGTGATGAAAGCGGAAAACGCTACTTTCGGCATCTCTTTCTGCGGCAGTGGCGGCGCTGGCGCTATCACCGCGCAGACCAAATATGGCTACAAAGCCAAATACGGCATGCGTTCAGTGGAAGAGGGTGTTACCGCCATCAACGAAGGCTGCAACGTGCTGGGCTTTGGCTTTATGGATAAAGAAGAGCTGGGCGAACGTCTGGTGCAGGCGTGGCAGAAGAAGCACGGCGCATAAGCATGAAAGAACAATTCACCACCACGGTGAGGGTGAAAGGCAAAGGCGAGATGAAATCCCGCGCCTTTGCCGACGCACTAAACCACGTACAGGCGACGGTGATGAAAGCCTCGCCGCATATCTTACTGCGTATTGAGCCACAGGATGTGCAGGTTGTTCAGGCGCAAGAAGCGGTGCGTAAGGAAGCTTTTCTGTACTTCTTTTTGCGCCGGGAAAGACGCACTTACAGCGTGGAGCTGGATGTGACCGTCAACGTGACTGCCATCAATCTCGACAAGGTGGACTTTGTCACGCAACGCTGATTCTTACTAATAGGGCAGACTAATGTTCCTGATAATTTTAATAAAATCGCTCATCATCGGCGGTCTGGTTGGCGTCGGCGTGGGCGCCGGAGCGGCACGCATGTTTCATGCGCCTACCACACAAGGTATGGGCGCGTTTCGTACGTTGGGGGAACTGAACTCCTGTGAAGGGGACCCGGCGTCTCACTTCTCCTTTGGTCTGGGGTTCTTCTTTAACGCCTGGGCATCGTCAGTGGCTGCGGGGGCATTCACTCAGGACGTTGACCATCGCATCATCCCTAACTGGGGTGCGGCGGCGCTGATGCTGAAAAATCGCAACGTCGGTGAAACCCTGCACGACCCGCGCAAAATGGCGATTGCCTGCGGCATCATCGGCATGTTCGTGGTCACCTTCCTTAACCTCACCGCCTCGTCCGTTCCGGCAGCCCTTCAGGTTACTGCTGTGAAGGTGCTGGTTCCGGCAGCCAACCTGCTGGTCAATACCGTAATGCCGGTAATTTTCTGGCTGGCGGCAATTGATGCGGGCAAAAAATCGGGCTTCTGGGCAACCGTGTTTGGCGGCGCAGCGCAGCTGATCATGGGTAACGCCGTACCGGGTCTGGTGCTGGGTATTCTGATCGGTAAAGGCGTCGAAGAGAGCGGCTGGAACCACGTCACCAAAGTGATGATGGTGGCTATCGTTCTGCTGTTCGTCCTGAGCGGATTCTTCCGTGGCTTCGACATGAAGATGATCGAATCCTTCCATCTGACCGTGCCGAACTGGCTCGATCTGATCCACAGCTCGCTCAGCGGCAAATAACAGGAGCCTCTAAATGGAACAGAATAAAGGTTTTTGGTATGCCGACTGGTCGTTCCCGATCTTCGTTGGCCTGCTCTCCTCCGGCGTCTTCGCCGGGACGCACATGTACTACCTGTACGGCATCGGCGCGTTTAACGAAGTGGCCTTCGTGGCGATGTTGAAAGCAGGCATCGACACCGGCGTGTACGGCGCGGTGGCGGCGTTCGGCGCAAGCTTCCTGTTCGCCCGTATCATCGAAGGTTCCCTGGTGGGGATTCTGGATATCGGCGGCGCGATTCAGACCGGCGTCGGCCTCGGCGTTCCGGCGCTGCTGCTGGGCGCGGGGATCATGTTCCCGGTGACCAACTTCATCGCCTCGCTGGCGACCGGCCTGGTGATTGGTCTGGCGATTGGCTACGTGATCATTCTGGCGCGTAAATTCACCATCAATCAGAGCAACTCCACCTACGGGGCTGACGTGATGATGGGCGCGGGTAACGCCTCTGGCCGCTTCCTCGGGCCGTTGATTATCCTCAGCGCCATGACCGCTTCCATTCCGATTGGTATCGGCTCCCTGGTCGGCGCGCTGCTGTTCTACCTCTGGCAGAAGCCGATTACCGGCGGCGCGATCCTCGGCGCCATGATTTTAGGCTCGCTGTTCCCGGTAGCCCTTTAACACCCACGGGCGCTTAAGGCGCCCGTCCTTTCAGGAGATACGCATGTTTGATTTACTCCTGCGCCGTGCGCGCCTGACCGACGATACCTTGACCGATATCGCCATCCAGGACGGTAAAATCGCAGCGCTGGGCGAGATTTCCACTCCCGCACACAAAACCGTCGAGCTGAACGGCGAAGTCTTCGTCAGCGCCGGCTGGATTGATTCCCACGTTCATTGCTACCCGAATTCCCCGATCTACCACGATGAGCCCGACAGCGTCGGCATCGCCACGGGCGTGACCTCGGTGGTGGATGCAGGCAGCACCGGTGCGGATGACGTGGACGACTTCTACGACATCACCCGCAAAGCGTCTACGGACGTTTTTGCCCTGCTGAACATCTCCCGCGTCGGGCTGATCGCCCAGAACGAACTGGCGAACATGGCTAATATCGACGCTGATGCGGTGAAACAGGCCGTTGCACGCCACCCGGATTTCATCGTTGGCCTGAAAGCGCGCATGAGCAGCAGCGTGGTCGGCGAAAACGGCATCACGCCGCTGGAACGCGCGAAAGCGATTCAGAAAGAGAACGGCGATCTGCCGCTGATGGTCCACATCGGCAATAACCCGCCGAATCTCGATGAGATCGCTGATTTGCTCAGCTCCGGCGACATCATCACCCACTGCTACAACGGCAAACCGAACCGTATTCTGACGCCAGAAGGCGAGCTGCGCGCTTCCGTCACCCGTGCGCTGAAGCGCGGCGTGCGTCTGGACGTCGGCCACGGTACCGCGAGCTTTAGCTTTGAAGTGGCGAAACGCGCCATCGCGATGGGCATTCTGCCGCACACCATCAGCTCGGACATCTACTGCCGCAACCGCATCAACGGCCCGGTCGGCAGCCTTGCCAGCGTGATGTCGAAATTCCTCGCCATTGGCATGTCGCTCCCGCAGGTGATCGAGTGTGTCACCGCCAACGCCGCCGATGGCCTGCGTCTGGCCCATAAAGGCCGCCTTCAGCCGGGTCTGGACGCCGACCTGACGCTGTTCACCGTCAAACGCCAGCCAACGCTGCTGGTGGATGCGGAAAACGACAGCCTGCAGGCTGAACATATTCTGGTGCCGCTTGCCGCGATCCGCGCGGGCAAGGGCTATATGACCGAACAAGGGAGTACGGAAAATGCCTTCGATTTATGAGAAATACGGTTTAAAACAAGTGATCAACACGTCTGGCCGCATGACCGCGCTGGGCGTATCCACGCCGCGCCCGGAAGTGGTGCAGGCGGCGATGGACGGCATGAACCAGTACTTCGAAATGAAAGATCTGGTGAATAAAACCGGGGAATACATCGCGAAGCTGCTGGACGTGGAAGGGGCGACGGTCGTCTCCTGCGCGTCGGCGGGGATTGCCCAGTCCGTCGCGGCGGTGCTGGTGAAAGACAGTGACTGGCTGCTGGAAAACCTGCACGTCACGCCGATCGAGAACAACGAAATTGTGCTGCCGAAAGGCCACAACGTTAACTTTGGTGCACCGGTGGGTACGATGGTGGCGCTCGGCGGCGGTAAACTGGTGGAAGCCGGGTACGCCAACGAATGCTCTGCCGATCAGCTGGCAGCGGCGATCACCCCACGCACGGCGGCGATCCTCTACATCAAATCGCACCACTGCGTGCAGAAAAGTATGCTCAGCGTCGAGCAGGCGGCAGTGGTGGCGCGCAAACACGATCTGCCGCTGATCGTCGATGCGGCCGCCGAAGAAGATCTTCACACCTATTATCGCTCTGGCGCGGATCTGGTGATCTACAGCGGCGCGAAGGCGATTGAAGGGCCAACCAGCGGGCTGGTGATCGGCAAAACGCAGTACGTCGAGTGGGTGAAACGCCAGACGGCGGGCATTGGTCGCGCAATGAAAGTGGGCAAAGAGGGGATTCTCGGCCTGACCTGCGCCATCGAACATTATCTGACGGCAACCAAAGAGAGCGGGGCGGAAATGGTCGCGAAAATGACGCCATTTATCGATTCCCTGAATACCCTAAACGGCGTCACGGCCCGCGTGGTGTGGGACAGCGCCGGTCGCGATATTGCGCGCACTGAAATCCAATTCGACGAAGCCACCACCGGCGTCGGCACCGGCGATCTGGTATCGCAGCTTAAACAGGGTGAATACGCGATCTATTTCCGTGGCTACAAGGCCAACGAAGGGATTATCGAAGCGGACGTGCGCAGCGTCAGCGCCGATCAGCTGAACATTGTTTATCGCCGCATCCGCGAAGTCTTAAGCCAGGAGAAATAAGCATGAAACTGACCCCCAATTTTTACCGTGACCGCGTGTGTCTGAACGTGCTGGCCGGTTCCAAAGCTAACGCCAGTGCGATCTATGAAGCCGCAGAAGGTCATGTCCTGGTGGGCGTGCTCTCCAAAAACTATCCAGATGTGGCGAGCGCCGTTGCGGATATGCGTGAATACGCTGCGCTTATCGACAACGCGCTCTCCGTCGGGCTGGGCGCGGGCGACCCGAACCAGTCGGCGATGGTGAGCGAGATTTCTCGCCAGGTGCAGCCGCAGCACGTCAACCAGGTGTTTACTGGCGTGGCGACCAGCCGCGCGCTGCTCGGGCAGAACGAGTCCGTGGTCAACGGTCTGGTGTCACCAACGGGTACCGTTGGGATGGTCAAAATCTCCACCGGCCCGCTGAGCAGCAAAGCGCCGGACGGTATCGTCCCGGTGGAAACGGCGATTGCCCTGCTGAAAGATTTCGGCGGCAGCTCGATCAAATACTTCCCGATGGGCGGCCTTGAATGCCGTGAAGAATACAAAGCCGTCGCCGAAGCCTGCGCCCGTCACGATTTCTGGCTGGAGCCGACCGGCGGTATTGATCTGGAGAACTTCGAGGAGATCCTGCAGATCGCCCTCGATGCAGGCGTGAGCAAAATCATTCCGCATATCTACAGTTCAATCATCGACAAAGCCAGCGGTGATACCCGTCCTGACGACGTGCGCACGCTGCTGGAGATGACGAAGAAGTTGGTTAAGTAGCTTTTCCCCTCACCCTAACCCTCTCCCAAAGGGAAAGGGGACTAAAACATCCTTCTCCCTGTGGGAAAGGGGACTAAACCGCCCTCTCCCTGTGGGAGAGGGCCGGGGTGAGGGCATCAAACCGCACAAAGCCAGGAGCCACCATGCACACCCATCACCTGCTCGTTGCTTCACTCTCTATGCTCGCCACCGCCGCCATCGCCCAGCCCCAGTACGCCTGGGTCGGCACCTACAACCCGAACGGCGAGGGGCTGTACCGTTTTACCGTCGATCCGCAAACCGGCGCGCTCGGTAATAAAAAATTGGTCAGCCAACTGCCCAACGCCGCGCAGCTCACCGTCTCGCACGATGGCAAAACCCTCTATCTGGCGAGCGAAGCCGAGAAAGGGATGATTCAGGCGCTGCGCATCGGTGCAGAGGGTGAACTGACCGAGCTCAATCAGGTGGCGTCCGGTGGAGCGGGGCCAGTGTATGTTTCGCTTACGCCGGAAGGGCGACATCTGCTGGTGGCGAACTACGTCAGCGGTTCGATTGCGGTGCTGCCGGTGAAAGCAGACGGCAGTCTGGGCGAGGAAACGGACACGCATCAGGATCAGGGCGAACCTGGCGCAGCTAAGCCGGAAGCGGCAGTGGAAGGGAGTTTCGCCGCCAGCGATCATAACGGCCCACACGCTCATATGATCGCCGCCGATCCGAGCGGGAAATTTGTCTTTTCGACGGATCTCGGCCTGGATCGCATTTATCAGTACCGCTTTGACGGTCAAAGCGGAAAACTCACCCCGAACGATCCGCCATTTATCAGCGCCTCGTCGAAAGGCGCGGGGCCCCGGCATTTCGTCTTTACCCCGAAAGGTGACGGCCTGTGGCTGATCAACGAAGAGTCCTCAACCCTGACCTGGTATGCACTGGATAAGACTTCCGGCACTCTGAAAGCAGGCAAAACGATTTCGTCACTGCCGAAGGAGTACAAAGGCACCAGTTTTGCCGCCGGGCTGGCGTTGAGCGCCGACGGCCAGCAGCTTTACGTCGCGAACCGTTTGCATAACAGCATCGCGCACTTTAGGGTAACGGCGGACGGCACGCTGGTGCATCAGGATGATGTCTGGACGCGCGGGGATTATCCGCGCTCGCTGACCCTGGATCAGCAGGGCCGCTGGCTGTACGTTATGAATCAACGCAGCGATAACATCACCCGTTTTCGCGTTGCGCCCGATGGCACACTAAGCTTTGAACCGGACTACACGCCGGTCGGCAGTCCATCACAGATGGTCATTTCAACCGGGCCATGAGCCGTAAGAGGACAAAGACGTGCGATTTCCGAACCAACGTTTAGCGCAACTGTTTGATCTGTTGCAAAACGAGACGCTGCCGCAGGATGAACTGGCGCAGCGGTTGTCGGTATCCACGCGTACCGTACGGGCGGATATCACCGCCCTCAACGCGCTGCTGGCTGGCCACGGCGCGCAGTTTATTCTCAGCCGCGGCAACGGCTATCAGCTTAAAATTGATGATGCCTCGCGCTATCAGTCGTTGCAGGATTCCCGTCCGCGTGCGCTGCGTATTCCGCGCACCGGTCAGGAGCGCGTGCACTATCTGGTGGTGCGTTTTCTCACCTCCGCCTTTTCCTTAAAACTGGAAGATTTGGCTGATGAATGGTTTGTCAGCCGCGCCACGTTACAAAGTGACATGGCAGAAGTGCGAGAGTGGTTCCAGCGTTATTCTTTGACCCTGGAAACGCGCCCGCGCCACGGCATGAAACTGTTCGGCAGTGAGATGTCGATTCGCGCCTGCCTGACCGATTTGCTGTGGGAGCTGGCGCAGCAGGACAGCCTCAATCCGCTGGTGACGGAAGTCGCCCTCAATGCGGGCGTGCCGGAGCAACTGGTGGTGGTGCTGCACGACACCCTTACGCGCCATCACATTCGTCTCACGGATGAAGGCGAGCTGTTTGTCCGTCTGTATTGCGCCGTGTCGGTGCGGCGTATCAGCGAAGGCTATCCGCTGCCGGAATTTCACGCCGAAGATGTGGAAGAGAATGTACGCAATGCCGCGCGTGATATCGCCGTCGCCATTGCGCACCTTGCCGACAAAGTACTCGCCCCGTCGGAGGAAAACTGGCTCTGCGTCCACATCGCCGCGCGCCAGATTCAGGAGATCGCCCCAAGTGCGATTAACGCCGACGACGACGAAGCGTTGGTGAATTACATTCTGCACTACATCAACAGCCACTATAACTACAACCTGCTGAACGACGCCCAGCTGCATGCGGATTTGCTGACGCATATCAAAACCATGATCACCCGCGTGCGCTACCAAATCATGATCCCCAACCCGCTGCTGGATAACATCAAGCAGCACTACCCGATGGCGTGGGACATGACCCTGGCGGCGGTCTCTGGCTGGGGGAAATACACCCCGTATGTGATCAGCGAAAACGAAATTGGTTTTCTGGTGCTGCACATCGGCGTCGGGCTGGAGCGGCACTACAACGTCGGCTATCAGCGCCAGCCGCGCGTCCTGCTGGTTTGCGACGCCGGAAACGCGATGGCACGTATGATTGAGGCGGTGCTGCAACGTAAATACCCACAGGTGGAAGTGACGCGCACCGTCACGTTGCGTGAGTACGAACTGGCGGAAAGTATTAGCGAGGATTTCGTTATCTCCACTGCGCGTATCAGCGAAAAAGCCAAACCGGTGGTACAAATCGCCCCGTTCCCAACCGACTATCAGCTGGAGCAGATCGGCAAGCTGGTGCTGGTGGACCGCACCCGTCCGTGGATGCTGGAAAAATACTTCGACGCCGAGCATTTCCGGGTGATTGATTCAAGTATCGATCAGCAAACTCTGTTCCAGGAACTGTGCGGGCAATTGCGTCAGGAAGGGTTTGTCGACGCGGAGTTTCTTGATTCGGTGGTGGAACGTGAAGCCATCGTCAGCACCATGCTCGGTGACGGCATCGCGCTCCCGCACTCCCTCGGTCTGCTGGCGCAAAAAACCGTGGTCTACACTGTGCTGGCACCCCAGGGCATCAAATGGGGCGACGAAACGGCGCACGTGATTTTCCTGCTGGCGATCAGCAAAAGCGAGTACGAAGAGGCGATGGCGATCTACGATATTTTCGTCACCTTCCTGCGTGAACGGGCCATGACGCGCCTGTGCGGCTGCCGCGATTTTGCGGAGTTCAAAACAGTGGCGATGGAGAGTTTGAGTCGATTTTAAGACGATAGGCGGAGAAGGTATCCGCCCATCGATTAACGTAAATGATGCACAACCTGGTTGCTGCTACCGCGCCAGATAAGCGCCGGGTCTTTCAAATCCTGCACAAACTTGCCGTCGACCAGGACGTTAATCAGGTCGACGATTTCCATTTGCGCATCGTTCAGCTCATCCAGCTTGTAGCCGGTCCACACCCAGATATCTTTCCCCGCGCACTCTTTGTGAATGCGCTTCACCAGTTTCAGAATGTGCGGCACGTTCTGTGGGTGAAGCGGGTCGCCACCGGAGAGGGAAATCCCCTGGCGTGGAATGCGCGTGTCATTCAGATCGCTGATGATCCGGTTTTCCATTTCGTCGTCAAACGGCAGGCCCGAGTTCAGCCGCCAGGTGCTTTTGTTGTAGCAGCCGGGGCATTCGTGAACGCACCCTGAAACAAACAGGGTGCAGCGGGTGCCGGGGCCATTGACGATGTCGACGGGATAATACTGATGGTAATTCATTTCTGTTTCCCAATGAGCACGCTGATGCCCTCACCCCGGCCCTCTCCCACAGGGAGAGGGAGAAAATCGCGCTGGTCGGGGAGAAAACTGCGCCGGGCGGTCCCCTCTCCCTTGAGGGAGAGGGCTAGGGTGAGGGGGAAAATTCCGCGACGGATTACCCGATCTGCCCATTCCCTAAATGCTTCACGCGGCGTTTCACTTCTTCCTGCTTGCCGGCGTTGAACGGACGCGCGTCAGGGCTGCCGAGATATCCGCACACGCGGCGGGTCACGGAGACACGGGCCGCATCGTGGTTACCGCATTTCGGGCAGGTAAAGCCCTTGCTGGTACATTCAAACTCACCGGTAAAGCCACACTCGTAGCATTCGTCGATCGGCGTGTTGGTCCCGTAATACGGCACGTGCTGATAGCTGTAATCCCACACGTCTTCCAGCGCTTTCAGGTTGTGCTGAATGTTCGGGTACTCGCCGTAACAGATGAAACCGCCGTTGGCGATCGGCGGATAGGCCGCTTCAAAGTCGATCTTGTCGTACGGATTGACCTTTTTCTCGACGTCGAGGTGGAAGCTGTTGGTGTAGTAGCCTTTGTCGGTCACGCCGTTGACTACACCAAATTCGGCGGTATCCAGACGGCAGAAGCGGTCGCAGAGGTTCTCGCTCGGTGTGCTGTACAGGCTAAAGCCGTAGCCGGTTTCGTCTTTCCACAGATCCACCGCATCGCGCAGACGCTGGACGATAGCCACGCCTTTCTCACGCAGGGCCTCGCTGTCATACATATGCTGATTGCCGAACAGCGCGTTGATGGTTTCGTGAATGCCGATATACCCCAGGGAGATCGATGCGCGACCGTTCTTAAAGATTTCAGACACGTCGTCGTCCGCTTTCAGGCGCACGCCGCAGGCCCCTTCCATATACAGAATCGGTGCGACGCGGGCTTTGACCCCTTCCAGACGGGCGATGCGGGTCATCAGGGCTTTACGCGCCAACTGCAGACGTTCGTCGAGCAGCGTCCAGAACGCGGCTTCATCACCTTTCGCTTCCAGCGCGATGCGCGGCAGGTTAAGGCTGATCACGCCGATATTGTTACGGCCTTCATGGATTTGCTCGCCGTGTTCATTTTCATACACGCCGAGGAAGCTGCGGCAGCCCATCGGGGTTTTGAACGAACCGGTGACTTTCACCACCTGGTCGTAGTTCAGAATATCCGGATACATGCGTTTGCTCGCGCATTCCAGCGCCAGCTGTTTGATGTCGTAGTTCGCATCGCCAAACTTATGGTTCAGGCCATCGCGAATGGCGAAGACCAGTTTCGGGAACACCGCGGTTTTGCGGTTTTTGCCGAGGCCCGAAATGCGGTTGCGCAGAATCGACTGCTGAATCAGACGCGATTCCCAGCTGGTGCCCAGGCCAAAACCGAAGGTCACAAACGGCGTCTGGCCGTTGGCGGTGTGCAGGGTGTTCACTTCATATTCGAGGGACTGGAACGCGTCGTAGCACTCTTTTTCGGTGCGGGAGTGCGCATAGCCGTCGGCATCAGGAATATTCCACTCCTGCGCCACTTTACGATGCTTGTTGAAGCTCTCGGTGACAAACGGGGCCAGTACTTCGTCGATACGGTTAATGGTGGTGCCGCCATAAATATGGCTGGCTACCTGGGCGATGATCTGCGCCGTCACCGCCGTGGCGGTGGAGATGGATTTTGGCGGTTCAATCTCGGCGTTACCCATTTTAAAGCCGTGGGTCAGCATGCCTTTCAGGTCGATCAACATACAGTTGAACATCGGGAAAAACGGCGAGTAGTCGAGATCGTGGTAGTGGATCTCACCGCGCTCATGCGCCTGCACCACGTCGCGCGGTAGCAGGTGCTGACGGGCATAGTGCTTGGCGACGATACCGGCAAGCAGGTCGCGCTGTGTCGGGATCACCTTGCTGTCTTTATTGGCGTTTTCATTGAGCAGCGCCGAGTTGGTCTGCTCGACCAGGCCGCGAATCTCCTGATTCAGGCGACCGCGCTTTTCACGCTGGATGTCACGGTCGTGACGATACTCAATGTAGGCGCGCGCCAGCTGCTTGTACGGACCGGACATCAGCTGGTTTTCTACCGCAGTCTGGATCTCATTGATATCCACCTGACTGCGTTCATTCATCTGGCTACAGACAATTTCTGCGACGGTGGCGCAGTAATCTGCGTCATCGACTCCCGCTGCTTTAGCTGCACGCAGAATGGCTTCTTTGATGCGCTCTGACTTAAACGGCACTTTACAGCCATCTCGTTTCATCACATGCGGTGTCATGATCACTCCATTAAAAACAGGTTATCCACAGAGGTGGGGAAGTATGCTCTGGACGCAAGTCCCGATGTCTCAGTCACTTCCCTCGTTCCCGACGCTTGTTATCCACAATTCCGGCCAGCGTTGACGCCGTTGTCTTGTTGGAATAGTAGACGATAAATACAATATGTTGGGTCGGCGTGCATTTTAAGTTCTATATGTAGTGATTTGCATCAAACATGTTTGCGATTTTTTTGATTCAGAACAAAGTAAAAAGACGAGAGTACAAATGGCGGGCACTGTAGCGTTTGTAAAGGCCAGGCAGGAAAATTCTGATTAATTATTCAACAAAAACAGTAAGGTATTGCCGTGAAAATGTAGCGCCCTCCGTATTGGTGATCAAGTAAGCAACGCAGGTTGTTCCGTTCACCTCATGTTCAGCAGAATATAATGAGTTTGTCACCTGTGAACGTGCAAAGGGGACCGCGCGGCCCCCTTTGCAATCCCCGCGCCCCGCCATGAAATCGGTGCTTCGCACTGCGCTCACCTCCTGGCCTGCTGCCTGCGGCCGGCTCGACTCGACATCCCTGTCTCGTTTCGCCTCTGGTCGCCATCCCTGGCGCCCAGACCTTGTCATCCGGCCTCCGGTTCGCCGATTTCTGCGAGGACCCACACCTGTGCCATATTCAGACGATTGAGAAGTAGGTTTTGTAGGCCGGGTAAGCGAAGCGCCACCCGGCAAAAACGTGCACCGTGTCGAGGCAGGCGGGAGGCATTACTCCTGCATCCACCACACCGCCTCAAACGGGCGCAAGGTCATCGCCGTCGGTTTCGCGGCCACTTCGGCGTAGTTGCTGATGACCACGCGCCAGTCGCCACTCACAGCATCCGGCTGCCATTCCTGGCATTCGCGACTCAGGTTCGCGACCACCATCAGCGTCTGCCCTTGCCACTGGCGGCGATAGCACCACAGGGAAGGGTGCATCGGCAGCAGATCCTGATAGTCGCCCCAGGTCAGCAGCGGGAGTGATTTACGCAGGGCGATCAGCGACTGGTAGGTATAAAACACCGAATCGGGATCGTTGAGCGCCGCGTCCACATTGATGGTTTCGACGTTATCGCACAGATCGATCCACGGCTCACCGGTGGTAAATCCGCCGTTCGGCGTGGCATCCCACTGCATCGGTGTGCGGCCGTTGTCGCGGGATTTACTCGCCAGAATTGCCAGAAGTTCGTCCGCATCGCGGCCTGTTGCCCGCAGTTCAGCGAACATGTTGTGGCTTTCCACATCGCGGTAATCGGTGATGCGCGCGAAATGCGGGTTGGTCATGCCGATCTCTTCGCCCTGATAGATGTACGGCGTGCCCTGCATCCCGTGCAGCACCATCGCCAGCATTTTGGCGGAGGTGGCGCGGTACTCGCCCTCGTCGCCAAAACGTGAAACGATGCGTGGCTGATCGTGGTTACACCAGAACAGGGCGTTCCAGGCAACGTTATGCATCCCCTGCTGCCAGTGGCTGAACAGCATTTTCAGCGCCACGTAATCGGGTTTTGCCAGCGTCCACTTTTCGCCGTTCGGATAATCGACTTTCAGGTGATGGAAGTTAAAGGTCATCGACAGTTCGCGCCCGTCGAGAGCGGCGTATTGCTGGCAGTTTTCCAGCGATGTCGAGGACATCTCGCCCACGGTCATCAGGTTGCGCGGGGTGAAGACGTCCCGGCTCATCTCCTGGAGATATTCATGGGCGCGCGGGCCGTCGGTGTAGAAACGGCGGCCATCGCCCAGCGGATCGTTCGGGAAATCCTGGTCCTTGGAGATCAGGTTAATTACGTCGAGACGTAAACCGTCCACGCCGCGATCGGCCCAGAACTCGCACACTTTTTTCAGCTCGCTGCGCACGTCCGGGTTTTCCCAGTTCAGATCCGCCTGCTCCGGGGCGAACAGGTGCAGATAATACTGCTCGCTCTCAGCATGCCAGCGCCAGGCGTTGCCGCCAAATTTGGAGCGCCAGTTGTTCGGAAGCTGGTCCGGCGTGCCATCGCGCCAGATATAGAACTCACGGTACGGACTTTCTTTATTCAGCGATTCGCGGAACCACGCGTGCTGCGTGGAGGTGTGGTTGAGCACCATGTCGAGCACCAGACGGATGCCGCGCGCGTGGGCCTGCGCCACCAGCTCATCAAAATCATCCAGCGTGCCGTAGGCCGGATCGATGGCGGTATAGTTCGCCACATCGTAGCCGTTGTCCACCTGCGGGGAAATGTAGAAAGGGGTCAGCCAGATGGCGTCCACGCCAAGGGTTTTTAGGTAGTCCAGACGCTGCGTTACACCGCGTAAATCACCGGTGCCACGACCGGTCGTGTCCTGAAAACTCTTTGGGTAAATCTGATAGATGACGCCGTTTTGCCACCAGTGCGGAAGGGTATTCATAATGCGTTCCTGCAAATGCGAAGGGGCGCAATTGCGCCCCGAAAGAAGAAGTTAAACAATCTGCAGCGTGCCCTGACGGAACTTGCGCTGATAGATAACGGTCGTCAGCGCCATCGGGACGATAATCGCCACCGCCATCGCCAGAGCAAACACCTGCCAGTAGGTCGGCTGAATCGAGAGGATGCCCGGCAGGCCACCCACGCCGATGCCGTTCGCCATCACGCCGTTCAGACCACACAGCAGCCCTGCCAGCCCCGAACCGATCATCGCGCACAGCATCGGGAAGCGGTATTTCAGGTTGATGCCGTACATCGCCGGTTCGGTGACGCCGAGGTAGGCGGAGATCGCCGCCGGAACGGAAATTTCACGCTCGTTGTGTTTGCGGCTGACCAAAATAATGCCGGTGACAGCAGAGGCCTGCGCAATGTTCGACAGGGCGATAATCGGCCAGACCGGCGTGCCGCCGAGGCTCTGAATCATCTGCATGTCGATAGCCAGCGTGGTCTGATGCACGCCGGTAATCACCAGCGGCGCATAGAGGAAGCCAAACAGCGCGGCGCCAATCGGAGCGAAGCTGCCGGTCATCAGGTGACGGACCGCAAAGGCCACGCCGTCGCCAATCATGCGGCCAAACGGGCCGATAAAGGCGTGGGCGAGGAACACAGCCAGAATCAACGAACAGACCGGAACCACCACCAGATAGAGGTAATCCGGCACGATGCGTTTCAGGCGGGTCTCAATAAAGCCCAGCGCCAGACCGGCCAGCAGAGCGGGGATAACCTGCGCCTGATAACCCACTTTAGCGATAGTAAACAGGCCGAAGTTCCACACTTCTGGCACCTGCTGCCCAAGTAAGTAAGCGTTCATTAACTGCGGAGAGACCAGCGTCACGCCGAGCACGATACCCAGAATCGGCGTCCCGCCCATTTTGCGCACCGCCGACCAGCAGATCCCGACCGGCAGATAGAAGAAGATCGCCTCGCCAATCAGCCACAGGAAGTCATAGATGCTTTGCAGCGCGGGATACATTTGCGCCAGAGTCTTGCCATCGCTCATCGGCACGTCGCCGATCACGTTGCGGAAGCCGAGGATTAAGCCTCCGCTTATCAGCGCCGGCAGCAGCGGGAAGAAGATCTCCGCGAAGTGGGAGATCAGCTGCTCGTGCCATTTCATATTCTGGCGCGCCGCTTTCTTGGCCTGCTCTTTGTCCGCCGTCGAATGCCCGGTTGTCGACAGCAGGGCCTGATAGTAATCGCCCACTTCGGTACCAATCACCACCTGGAACTGCCCGGCGTTGGTGAAGCAACCTTTGACCATCGACAGTTCCTCGATGGCCTTCGGATTGGCTTTGGCCGGATCGTTCAGCACAAAACGCAGACGGGTAATGCAGTGGCTGACGGTGGCGATATTTTCGCGGCCCCCAACCAGAACGATCAGCTGGTCGATATCAGTTTGTTTAACTTTGCTCATCATGAAGCCTCATGACAGATGTGGAGGGTAATGACCTGGACGCAAGCCTACTCTTTGAGCGACACGGTGAAAATGGGAACGTTCCCGAAATCGGGCGAGGATCACAATAATCCGTTTTAAGAGGGTTAAGAGAGGTGGGCTGGAATGACGATCTGACGGGGTTCGCTGCGCCCGTTTATCTGCTCAATAAGCTGCACAGCTGCCTGACGGCCTGCTTCGGCGTAGCCCGGATCGACGGTGACAATCTCAGGATGGAGGAACTTCATCAGCGGTGTGCTGCCCACGCTGGCGAGCTGGACGGTGTCGATGCGCTGCTCCTGCAAATATTTGCTGGCTCCCAGCGCGAGGGTATCGGTCGCGCAAATCAGCGCGGTGGTTTGCGGGGTCAACACGCTTGCCACCTGATCGTAGCCCTGTTTCATTGCCAGACCGGGCAGCGAGGCAACCGCTGGAAGATTGTGTTGTTTGCAAAATGCGAGATAGGCTTCGTGGCGACGCTTACCGGTGGTGACGTCACTGTGCGGCACGCCGAGGAAGCTGATATGGCGATGGCCCTGCTCGTACAGACGCTGCATCAGGGTGAGGATCGCGCCTTCGTCGTCGTAACAAACAGAGGCAAACCCGCTGGCGTCGCGCGCCAGCAGCACCAGCGAGGACTGCCAGGGTTTCAGCGTTTCATCCTTAATGCCGGTAAAACCAAACAGCACCACGCCGTCGATATTACGTCGTTGCAGCATCCCAAGATGCTCCTCCACCAGCAGAGGCGAGAACTGACTCTCCATCATGATCGGATCGTAGCCCTGTTCGTAAAACGCAGGCAACATGGTTTGCACCGCCAGATTTTCAGACAGGGAATCGAGACGCGAGACGATAATGGCGACCACTTTGTCGCTCTGTCCGCGCATGGCGCGCGCGGAGCGGGAAGGGGAAAAACCGTGCTGATTCATAACCGCCTCGACGCGTTCACGCGTGCGTTCGCTGACACCACTTTCGTTGTTCAGTACGCGCGACACGGTGGATTTCCCTACGCCGCTTAAACGGGCGATGTCTTTAATGGTCAGGCGGTTCTGCATCCTTTATTCCCTGTAACGGCGGCAAGTCGTCAATTGAGACTAATGCTTACGATTTAATTAGCAATGAGCAAAGTCTGGTATATGTACGGTTTAAATCTGCGGGCGTATCATACCGCCCGAATCGCTACTAAAGGTATGGTTAAAACACGATACTGCGCTGCGATTAACCCTTTTTTTCACTTACCGGAGGCCGTATGGATCCCGATCCCACACCTCTCCAGCAATGGAGTTTAAGTACTTTCCGGTAAGCCAGTCGTCTTCTAACTGTCTCGCCGGTGATGTGAGGCAGTGACATCTCAATGTTCCTGCTATAAAAATTTAAGTGCCATTCAGGTACCGTCTTGTTGCGCCTGAAGGTAACACTGCGTCCGCCTTTGCGGATGTGGGGGACTTTTTATGCTGAAAAATATCACCCAGCAGCTGCTCGCTCAGCTGAACCGCCACCTGCCGCGCCGTCTTGTCCAGCGCGATCCGCTGCCGAACGCCAAAAATCTGGCTGGGGCCGCTATTCCGCCCACGCTGACGGAACATTGCCTCAAAGCCGCCGCGATGGACGAAAACGAAGTCTGGCGCGCCTTCGGCGGTCACCCGGAAGGGTTGAACGCGGCGGAAGTGGAAAAAACACGCGCCGAGCACGGCGATAACCAAATCCCGGCGCAAAAACCGGCTCCGTGGTTTGTCCATCTCTGGCTCTGCTATCGCAACCCGTTCAACCTGCTGTTGACCGTTCTGGCGATTATTTCCTACGCCACCGAAGATCTGTTTGCCGCAGGCGTAATAGCCCTGATGGTAGCGATCTCCACCATGCTCAACTTCATTCAGGAAGCGCGTTCCACCCGTGCGGCGGACGCCCTGAAAGCGATGGTCAGCAATACTGCCACCGTCCAGCGCGTGATCAATGAGAAGGGCGAAAGCGCCTGGCTGGAACTGCCGATCGATCAGCTGGTGGTGGGCGACATCATTAAGCTGGCGGCGGGGGACATGATCCCGGCGGACCTGCGCGTGGTGCAGGCCCGCGATCTGTTCGTCGCCCAGGCGTCCCTGACCGGTGAATCCCTGCCGGTCGAGAAAGTGGCGCGTAGCCGCAACCCGCAGCAAACCAACCCGCTCGAAAGCGATACTCTGTGCTTCATGGGCACTACCGTGGTGAGCGGCACCGCGCAGGCGATCGTCATTGCCACCGGCGGCAACACCTGGTTTGGACAGCTGGCCGGGCGCGTCAGCGAGCAGGAAAGCGAGCCGAATGCGTTCCAGAAAGGCATCGGTCGCGTCAGCATGTTGCTGATCCGCTTCATGATGGTGATGACGCCTATCGTGCTGCTCATCAACGGCTACACCAAAGGCGACTGGTGGGAAGCGGCGCTGTTTGCCCTCTCCGTGGCGGTCGGTTTAACGCCGGAAATGCTGCCGATGATTGTCACCTCCACGCTGGCTCGCGGGGCGGTGAAGCTTTCTAAACAGAAAGTGATTGTGAAACACCTCGACGCCATTCAGAACTTTGGCGCGATGGATATTCTTTGCACCGATAAAACCGGCACCCTGACGCAGGATAAAATTGTGCTGGAGAATCATACGGATGTCTCTGGCAAAGTCAGCGAACGCGTGCTGCAAACCGCGTGGCTGAACAGCCACTACCAGACCGGGCTGAAAAACCTGCTGGACGTCGCAGTGCTGGAAGGGGTGGACGAAGATTCTGCGCGCACGCTCTCAACGCGCTGGCAAAAAGTGGATGAGATCCCGTTCGACTTCGAGCGTCGCCGCATGTCGGTGGTGGTCAGCGAGCAAGCGGATGTCCATCAGCTGATCTGCAAAGGGGCGCTGCAGGAGATCCTCAATGTCTCTACCCAGGTGCGTCATAACGGTGAAATCGTGCCGCTCGACGACACCATGCTGCGTCGCATTAAACGCGTGACCGACAGCCTGAACCGTCAGGGGCTGCGCGTGGTGGCGGTCGCCAGCAAATTCTTGCCGGGCCGCGAAGGGGATTATCATCGTGTCGATGAGTCGGATCTGATCCTCGAAGGTTACATCGCCTTCCTCGATCCACCGAAAGAGACCACAGCACCGGCGCTGAAGGCGCTGAAAGCCTCCGGTATCACCGTAAAAATCCTTACCGGCGACAGCGAGCTGGTAGCAGCGAAAGTGTGTCACGAAGTGGGGCTGGATGCGGGCGAGGTGGTGACGGGGAGCGATATCGAAACGCTTTCCGATGACGAACTGGCTGCGCTTGCCAAAACTACTACCCTGTTCGCACGCCTGACGCCAATGCATAAAGAACGCATCGTCACCCTGCTGCGCCGCGAAGGGCACGTGGTCGGCTTTATGGGCGACGGCATCAACGATGCCCCGGCGCTGCGCGCGGCGGATATCGGGATTTCCGTTGACGGGGCGGTCGATATTGCCCGTGAAGCGGCCGATATCATCCTGCTGGAAAAGAGCCTGATGGTGCTGGAGCAGGGCGTGATCGAAGGACGTCGTACCTTCGCCAACATGCTGAAATACATCAAAATGACCGCCAGCTCTAACTTCGGTAACGTCTTCAGCGTACTGGTGGCGAGCGCCTTCCTGCCGTTCCTGCCGATGCTGCCGCTGCACCTGCTGATTCAGAACCTGATGTACGATGTCTCTCAGGTGGCGATCCCGTTTGATAACGTTGATGACGAGCAGATCCAAAAACCACAGCGCTGGAACCCGTCGGATCTCGGTCGCTTCATGCTGTTCTTTGGCCCAATCAGCTCTATCTTCGACATTCTGACCTTCTGCCTGATGTGGTTCGTGTTCCACGCTAACACGCCAGAACATCAAACCCTGTTCCAGTCCGGCTGGTTCGTGGTCGGGCTGCTGTCGCAAACGCTGATTGTGCATATGATTCGTACGCGCCGCATTCCGTTCATCCAGAGCCGCGCCGCCTGGCCGCTGATTATCATGACCGGCGTCGTCATGGTACTGGGTATCGCGCTGCCGTTCTCACCGCTGGCGAGCTACCTGAACCTGCAGGCGCTGCCGCTGAGCTACTTCCCATGGCTGGTGGCGATTCTGGCGGGCTACATGGTTCTGACCCAGATGGTGAAAGGGTTCTACAGCCGTCGGTACGGTTGGCAGTAAGGTTTTTCCCCTCACCCTAACCCTCTCCCTGTACGGTCCGGGGACATCATGAACACTTGTTCGGGGACATGGTAGACACTTACAACTAAGGCATACGAACCCGTTTATGGAGTCGCTTATGCCCTGGGATGCGAGAGATACCATGTCATTACGTACCGAGTTTGTTCTGTTCGCCTCGCAAGACGGGGCGAACATCCGTTCTCTTTGCCGTCACTACGGCATTTCGCCCGCTAC
>NZ_PQVS01000012.1:0-160720 GCF_002922995.1 Lelliottia sp. 7254-16 | reverse complement strand
GCAGGCAGGGTGCGAATGGCAGGTCAGTTAAGCGTTAGCGGGTCGGTACCGGCGATGGCCGGTCATGGAATACAGAAAGGTTACGGTTGCGCAGGGGCGCCGGAGGGACGAAAACACACGGGACAAGGTTTGATACCACAGTACCGTCGCTGGCAGCGGGGGCACGTCCAGCGTGGAGGAATTGTCCATGGCTGAGTACGGCGTCGTTTTTCCATTCAGATATCCCCTCTGCTCAGGCGCCACGGGAATCCGCAACGCGCTGCTGCATCCAGGTTTCGACTTCGCTCTTGCGCCAGCGACTGCTGCGCCCCAGCTTTATCGGTTTAGGGAACTGTCCCTGCTGGATAAGTTTGTAGAACCACTTGTCGGTCATACCGGTGCAGGTGGTGATAAAGGTCATGTCGATGAGCGGGTCGCCTGCGCAAAGCAGCGTGGTAGTGGTGGTGCCGGCATTGTTCGTATTCGGTGTGGTCATGGTCGTTATCTCCCTCTGAGGAATGGTTGTCGGGAGGCGTCCGGTGTCGTTGAATCTCCAACGAGCCGGTTCTCCTCAAAGGATAGGGATTGCCTGTTAAAAATTACCGGCCCATCGCATCAGGCCGGTAGAGTTTGAGCGTGCGGATACGCTCAGCCCCGGCTGCAGCCGAAGTTACGCTCACTGTCGCCGGTGACTTTGGTCTCCAGTTTGGCTAGATAGGCCGCCTGGGACAGCGCCAGTTGAAGCTCTGTGGTATTGCCGCGCGTCAGCCAGGACACCGGGCTTTTGGGGAATCGTGCCAGAACGGCATGCGCCTGTGCATCCACCTGCAGGGCGCTACACCATGCCTGTTTAATCATCCCGGCTAACGTTTCCGGGTCCTTGTAATCCCCCGGCCCACGCCAGGTATCCCGGTTCAGCAGCAACACCACGTGGTAATGCTTCTTCCCTTTGATTTCACCAAACTCTCGTGCCCAGACAAAACGCAGCGTGGTCGGCCAGACGCGTTTGCCCTCGCGACGTTGACGCGTCTGAAGGGCAGCAATGCGGGCTTTCAGGGCATCGGTGAAGCGGGAGATAACAGCGCCATCAGAGGCTGCAGGCGTATCAGGCAGCCTGAGGTCAACGCGCAGTGCCAGTACGCGGGTGTAAGCGTTAAGTGCGCAATTGAAGGTATCGGCGATGCGTTGCTGCCAGTAAGGGTCGTAGGTGTAACTCATTGAAATGGACTCCGGTGGGTTATCGTTCATAACCATTACCGGTGCTGTAAAAAAGTACTTTTCGGGAGGCCTGTCATCACAATACCGGACCAGATTGCCGGGTATCGCACGAAGATATCGGAAGCCTTCATGGCGTTATCCATTCAAGTCCCGCGATAAATCAAACCACCATCAACAAAAATCTTCAGCCGCCAGGTAAGATAATAAACAGGTCATTTGACCGGTTCATCAAAAAGGGAAAAGACATGCTTCTGAAGAGTGTGGCAGTAAAGAATTTCCGCTGTTATGCAGATGAAGTAAGCGTTGAGTTCGATGACCTGACAACCTTTGTCGGACGCAACGATATTGGTAAATTGTAGTGGCACAGTAAATTTGGCCACCTGATTAAAGGTGATATTCTCACCACAACATAAAACAGGTGACTTAATGAACAAGAAAACTAAGCGTACTTTCACCCCTGAGTTCAGGCTGGAATGTGCACAGCTGATTGTTGATAAGGGCTACTCGTATCGGCAAGCCAGTGAAGCGATGAATGTCGGCTCTACCACGCTTGAGAGCTGGGTGCGCCAGCTCAGGCGAGAGCGGCAGGGGATTACGCCCTCTGCAACTCCCATTACTGCAGAGCAGCAACGTATTCGCGAGCTGGAAAAGCAGGTTCGCCGTCTGGAGGAACAGAATACGATATTAAAAAAGGCTACCGCGCTCTTGATGTCCGACTCGCTGAACGGTTCACGATAGCAGCCAGACTGAGTGACAGCCACACGGTTGTCAGCCTCTGCTCCGCTCTGGAAATACATCGCAGCAGTTACCGGTACTGGCGAAAACGACGCGATACTGTCAATCCGGCGCGAGTCAGGTTGTACAGCGAAATACGCCGGGCGTGGAACCAGAGCCAGCATTTCAGCAGGCGCACGCACGCTTGCTGAAATGCTGGCTCAAAATGGCGTTCCGATGACCCGTTACCGTGCCGGGCGTCTGATGAAATACCTAAGCCTGAGCAGTTGCCAGCCCGGAAAACATCAGTACAAAAATGCCCGTCAGGAGCATACCTGCCTGCCGAATCTGCTCGAGCGTCAGTTCGCTGTACCGGAGCCAGACCGGGTATGGTGCGGAGATATTACGTATATCTGGGCAGGAAATCGCTGGTGCTATCTGGCGGTTGTTATGGATCTTTTTGCCCGCAGAATTATCGGCTGGAGTCTGTCAGCGAATGCCGATACCGCACTGGTAAGCAGTGCCCTGCGGATGGCCTGTGAGACGCGTGGTCAACCGCGTGATGTCATGTTCCATAGCGACCAGGGAAGCCAGTATACCGGCCTTAAATATCAACAAGTTCTCTGGCGTTACAGGATAAAGCAAAGCGTCAGTCGGCGGGGGAACTGCTGGGATAATAGCCCCATGGAACGCTTCTTCCGTAGTCTGAAAACAGAATGGGTGCCGACGAATGGTTACGCAGGTAAGGATGAGGCCCGGCGACAAATCGGCGGTTATATCCTGAATTACTACAATAGCGTCAGACCCCATCATTACAACGGGGGGTTAACGCCGGAAGAATCAGAGAACAGATACCGTTCTTACTGTAAAACCGTGGCCAGTATTACTTGACCACTACATTCACATATGCCCTGAATCAGTGGGATGCGCTGTGCTACTACTGTGATGATGGCTTGGCAGAGCATGATAACAACGCCGCAGAGCGTGCACTACGAGCAATCTGCCTTGGGAAAAAGAATTACATCTTCTTCGGTAGCGATCACGGAGGCGAACGCGGCGCTCTGTTGTACGGTCTGATCGGTACGTGCAAACTCAATGGTATCGACCCGGAGGCTTACCTTCGTCATATCCTGAGCGTGCTGCCGGAGTGGCCTTCCAACAAAGTAGCGGATCTCCTGCCGTGGAATGTGGATCTTCCTGCCAAATAAGTGTCAATACGGCGCTGACTTTACGCTTACACACATTTTATCTCCCCGCCCAATATATGCGTACTGTTACGCGCTTGCGTTACGTTAGTAACCAAAGCCCTGCTGGAAAGGCCGCTAACCGGACCAGCACAAAAAAACCGCCAAATATTGGCGGTTTTTTTGTTTATACGTTACATGCACACGGACTAATGTGCTCGTTTGCTCTCAGGATGAGACTTTGCACGCTGATGGGCAGATATTTCAGGACGGGGCACCACCAAGTAACTCCTAGTCCGGCTGTCATCATGGCTTCCATGAGCGCTCTCCCGGGCAGTGATTGTCATTGTCTTCGGTTCAGAGCCCGTCTCCGGCCCCGATGCTAAAGAAGCCTGACATGACCAGTCCGGATAATCTATTTTCATCTCCGCCGATGAACATATAGTGTATGTGAACATCTGGTTTGTGTTTGGATCCTTTGCAGTCATTACTACTGAGAAACCAATACCGAAGGTGTTGGTTGCATTGATTTTCCCGGAGATGGTGTATTCAGGGGTCGTGATAACCCCCCCCTCTTCAGGCTGAACAATACTCATCACCGACGGGTTCACCTTTTCAGGTGCAACGGTAAAAGTAGCGGGTTCACTTTCATACTTCACACTTTCCTCCTCAATCGAGGAAGCCGTAATCGTATATTCACCGTCAGACTTGCTCACTTTGCAGCTCCAGAAACTTTTAACAACATCCGATTCACACAGTGTCAGTCCAGACGTGTCATCTTTAACAATGACATGCCCTGTCGGATTAATAGTGTGTCCACTCACCATAAAGTCGTTCGCATTTACTGTCGTATTTTCTTTCGGCCAGATAATACTGACTGGTTTAACTTCGTCGCTGTTCACAGCAAAATTGCGTGATATCTTCGCGTTAACCTTCCCGTCAGCACCAATATTACTCACTATGCTATGATAGACATTCTTTACCGCCGGGTAATGTTTATCACCACCCGGGCATGACCAGTTTCCGGTCTTACTATCTGCTGTTGTCTGGCACTCAACGACATAACCAAGGCCGCCAACAGAGACTGCGCTCCCGGCTGGCGCACGGCCACTGATAGCGTATTCACTGGTGATAACTTCATTTTCTTTCGGTGAATCAACCGTAAAGGCAGGGGTAATGGTATAGCTGCGTGAAATACTTTCCGATGTTTCGCTGTCAGACACCGTGATTTTTGCAGCATCCTCCGCCGTAACTTCATACGGTCCACACAACCAGTCACCCGCCCGGGTGTCTGCGAAAGTATGACACTCACCCGCTACTGGGATATCGGTCACATCAATACTGTGTCCCGGCTTACCCTTGCCGATAATGCTGTAGGTGTTGCTGGTTACCTTTTCACCTTCTGACGGCGAATCCACTGACAGCGGGGTTGTCACCAGCGGGGAGACTGTATACGTGACGCTCTGGGTATCAGACGCAGCTTTGACGCCTGGCGTCATAACAGCCTGAATCGTATATTTACCCGGTACAGACGTTTGCGCCGGGAAGGACCAGGTGCCATTCTTATCCACAGTAGTCTGGCATGATTTTCCGCAGGTAACATCACCTTTGATTTCAACCTTCGCATCAGGCTGCCCTGTCCCTGTCAGAGGGTATGAGGTATTGATAACCATTTCCCCCATCGCCGGACTGTATATGCTCAGTGGCTTAACGGACACCGTATAGTGGCGCACGGTGGTGACGCCGGGCAGTTCCTCCTGCACGGCGGAAAGTGTGACAGCGCCGGTGACGGCGGGATCCGTACAGGTCCAACTACCATACTCATCAGCGCCTGTACAGTTTAATTTTCCATAGCCCTCTGCAGTGACGGTCACAGCCTTATTCCGTACACCACTTCCATTAATGGGATACGACTGACCCCAGGGAATAACCTGCTGCTCCACAGGCTCATCAATTATGACGGGATGGGTGACAGACAGAGTCCTGCTTCCAAGTTCATGCCCGTCTTTATCTTTATTCACAACTTTCAGCACGTAGCTTTCCGTCGGGTCCGTAATAAGCCCAGCCAAATCCAGCGCCCACTTCCCGTGGTCTGTCCAGTCAGGGGTTATATCATCAATAACCTTCCCCGCAACGGTAATGCCGACGGTTGCAATGGCCCCAGTGGCTGCCCCGGCAGCTCCCGTAATACTGGTAAGACCGGCTGCAGTAGCACCTCCCGCAGCGACAGCTGAACTCAGCAGGGCCCCGTCCGCAGCTGTAGCAGGGAAAATAATATAAGGAGGAGCCATGCCTGCCCCGGTACCTGATTCACCGCCGCCGGTCTTCCCATTCATTCCCCCGCCGTTACCATCGCCACCATTACCCCCCTCCTCTAACTTTTCATCCTTTTGTTGTACAATAAAATGAATGGTATCCCTCAAAATACTGCCGCTAGTTGTGGTTTGAGTGGCAGTTAACATGTAAGGCTGACTGGTTTCAGGAGGCGTTTTCTGTAAACCACAATTCCACGTACCATCATCCAAAACTGTAGTCTTACAGTCAGGATTTCCCTGGATGGGAACCTCGATAGTCGCCTTCGGCGTACCAGTCCCTTTAACCATAAATTCGGGTGCGATGACAACCCAGTACGGACCATTACTTTGGGGGGGGGCTGACTTCAGGTCGAGAAGTTCATACGGTTCTTCGAAAGCGGGCGGTTGCGTATATGTTGCATAAAACAAGCTCATGGCTGAACCAGTAACAAAAGGGTGTGCCGGTGTGGGTATCTGATGTAGGACCTTTACCCCCATCGGTACTGCAGGTACATCCCTCATTTCGTTCTCGAATGCTGGATTGTCTTTGTAGTAATAGCTCAATGTATTGGAAATATTACACGACCAGTTCACATCGCTATCAAAATAAGCTGACACGGTTTGCAGAACATGCGAATTTCCCGACCGATCCCAGTAGAGTACTTCGCACATAATAACGGCATCGTTGCGTAAGGCATGTAGATGTCCGTAAAATGGAATGGCGACCCGATCATCATAAGTAGGAGGTGTCGATTGAGACGAGTCGTTCTCATTTACAATTTTTTTTGGTTCTTCAATAACAAGTCCGGGGCTCAATACAGTATATGAACGCGTAGTGGTTGCACTTTCAATATTACTTCCATTAAGAAATAAAGACACTGTTGAATTATACAACTTATCAGTATTACGTGCATCCGTAAAATCAGTACCCCAATAATCATATGTGATTGGGCCCCATCGACCATTATTATCCTGAGAGCTTAACATGCCCGACACACCTACATTATCAGATGTTAGTTTGATTTTTTTAGTGATACCATTGAGGTACCCCGCATTACTAATAATATTATCCCAACCAAAAATATTAAAGGGGTACATTACGTTATCAGTGCCACCAGGATATTTGGTATTACCAAAATCATAGATTTCAACCTCTGGTTTTTTTGCGTATTTAAAGAGGTATTCAGCCTCAGTCGCCATATCTGGGTTGTCTGTCTGATCGTCGTATAGGGCCATATAGTGAGCAATAAAGGCTTTCCCATCGTTGTCGCTAGGTGGAATGGGCACAGGGATTCTGCACCTCAGATACCCACTTTCAGGTATTGTTGGGTAAGGAACAATGGTCAAATTACGATCATTTACACAACGGCGAATATAAGTTTTTTTCTTCTCTTGATCTATTTCAACCACATTTACTGTCCTACCAGGAAGCCCCTGAATAGTTACCTCAAAAAAACTGCCTGTATGGACATATATAGTTTCATTAGGAAGATTTTCTTCATCATATTCATCCGAATCTAGGGGGGGGGGGGATACCAGACTAAGAGAATGTTTTCCGACGGAATAGGAAAAAAACACGCAATCATATTTATTTTCCCCTGGCGTACAGGATGGTTCATCTGTAACAGTGGTCTGAGCCGTGGCAGCCAGTAATAAGTAATCATCTCCATTATCAGCTTTTACCGCCTCGGTGCGCGACATATCTACGTCGCAATACCACTCATCGCCCTGGCGTTCAATCGTAATCCGGGTGCATATGATCTCCGGGTTTGCTCCCCACCGATCGTTTTTCATGTCCCGCGTAAATAATTTTACAGAAAAAGGTGAATTACCCCAACCACTAAACCTGTAAGTCGAAGTATTTATCACGCTGCCATCAAACGGCGTATTAAAAAGGGAAACGCCACTTTTAATCGCCATTTCTTTCCTTATTTCAGGGTTTATTTCACTAAAAGTGGAGTCGTCCCCGCCGCCGCCTAACAGAACACCAATCATTTTTTGTTTTGTGAGTTTATTTTCAACGGTTTCCCCCATTTGGGGGGTGTCAATCGCACTTAGCAACATCAATGGACCACCAGAGTCTCCGCCGCGCGTTATCCCTGTGCCTCGCTTAACACTGATACCTGTATTTGTAACGCCTGGCGGGTCTTCCCCCAAATTTACTTTCATTATAGTCGCTACTTCGGCCATACCCAGCATTGAGTATGGGTTATTCGGATAAGGGAGTGTGCTGTTTCCGATATCGAAAGACCCATAACCCATAACTGTTGCCTTTTCATCGTGAAAAAAACGAAAGTCATGCATGAGGGGAACCATTGTTGTATTCTGCATTGGAGTATGCAATCGGAGTAATGCTATATCTCCCCACTTCCCCACACGCGTAGCGGGAATGTAGTCTTGACCCACATTCAGTACGTCTTGGCTGCCGCCCCGACCCGGTCCAACCAGCAAAGGATCGTCAGGATTCGTTGTGCAATGTGCCGCTGTTATAACAAAAGAAGGGGACAAAAATTCGCCTGTACATATACTGTACATCCGAGAAAATTCCAGCGTATCCCTCTTTACTTTAGCCATCCACGCTGGCGCGTTCCCGTTATATATATGAGGTTCACTGTCAGATGAAGTAGCAATAGCATGTCCTGCCACAGAAGGTGTCGCCGAAAAAGCAGGAAAATAGCTCCCGGAGATGAGTAAACTCAATCCCATTAATCCGGGAAGGTAACCTTTATTTAATTTGTATTTTTTCATTTATCCTCCTTCTTCATTCCTGTGGCTTCAGAACAAAAATCAGTAAATGTATTTTGTTTATATGAGTGTGGACTGATTACCTTAATAGTGCGGCATGCCGTATTATTGACGTCTGTACCGTATTTGCTTTCTGTCGCGGTATACACGTACGCTCCCCGGCTACTACGGGGTCCATAGATAGACCAATGCCCTGACGCATTTACAGTGGTATGCCAGGTAGCATAAAAATTCATCACCACCTGCACATCAAACCCCGGCTCACCTTCACCCTTAATAGGAAATTGAGTGTTCTCATGGACACTTCCACCTTCAACAGGATCGGTTATAGTGAGCGCTCTGGTAACATAAAAATCATGCCTGTCCTGCCCGAAGGGCTGACCATTAAACTTTTGCGCAACCGTGACGGAATGCTTCCCTGTAACGCCTTTAATATTTAAAGGACAGGAAAAATTCCCTTCTTTAGTTACCAGGTAAGATAAGTCCGTCGGGGTTTCATCCATCTGGCAAACAATTGTCGCCGAAGGGGAAGCTTTTCCGGTAACGGTCAGCGTGTCGGCAAACGGGAGCCACTGATTATTCGCAGGGAATTCAATAACAACAGGGGCCGGATCCACCATAAAGTGTCGGGTTATAACCTCATGAAGAGAGGATCCCGGTTTAGTCGTTAACTGGGCTGTAATAGTGTGATTACCTGGCGGATATTGCGCGGGGTTACCTGCCCACTTATTATCGCTCACTGTGGTTTTAAAAAAAGTATTATCACCATCAATCTGGTATTGAACCGTACTCCCGTTGTTCACCTGACCAGAAGGGGTTATATAATCCGAAGCTGCGTAATGCGCCCCCTCTTTAGGGGTATCGAAAGTAAATAATGAAGTGGTGGGTATCTCTGAGGGAACCACACTGAAACCGGCAGAGGCGCTGTCAATGGAGTTACCGGAATAAGACTGCTGAGCCTGCAGTTTCAGGTCACCCGGGTGCGTCAGGGTGATGTCGTCACCATACCAGTCGCCTGAGCTGTTAACGCTGACAGCGGTGGGCTGGCACCAGGCGTTATCCTCCGGGGTGCACCCGCTGAAACTGTAAGTCACCGTTGCGTCGGGCTGCCCTGTTCCTGATGGTGTCAGAATTTCACTCACATGGTAAACGTTGTTATTTACCGGGGTCGCTATCGTCAGCTTCCGGGCTTGCTGAGTCCCCCGCAGTGATATTTTTATGGAAGGAACTTTCTCATGAGTCGGAACGAAAATATTGAGGCAATTGACATTATCACAGGATGCGGAGTCCACTAAAGAAGACGAAGTGTTAATTATTGTTCCCCAGACACCCTCTCCCGTTCGTCGGTGATGGTCAAATTCAATCGTCGGGTTTCCTTTATTTTGTATAACCCACTTCACTTTTTTTGGTTTGTCCAGGCAGTGATAGAACAAATTATCATTGTCTTTCAGGGAAAAAATATGTGTTTTATGGGGATTAATGGTGAATGGAGCGTCCCCAGGATTTTTCATACATGTATTGTCCAGCGGCTCAATGGTCACTGGGAGATAGTTGCTGGCATTGTAAAATTCAACATTATAATCTGCTTCAAAATTCTGGCGGGGAATATGGGGCGCTTTCCCGTCGGGATGAAGTGTGGATGCGCTGACTCCCCCCGACACGATCAGTAGCAGACCCGCTAAATACTTGTAATACTGACTCATGATTTCATCCTGTGACTGACTGTCCGTTAATGTTTTTGTTTGTCTTCATGTGTTTTCCTGCTGTGGTATACCTCGATGTTTTTTCTGCAGTATCACCGCCCTTCATTAGGGCGCGGAGAATAACCTGCGGCATACATAAACCGGGTGGAATATCTGTTCCCGGGCCAGTTATGGTTTTTTCTGTTAATACCGCAAGATCGCGAGTTTCCGAACGAAAGAGGATGGGGGTCACCGGTAGGTGGATTATTTGTGACAAGGGCGCGCCTTTTTATCTTAATGAAATGTTTCAGACACTATTGCAAAAATCTGGAGGTGATAAACTTATTGCCGCCTCTTGCTGACGGAGCAGCGCATGAATCCATTCAAAGGCCGGCATTTTCAGCGTGACATCATCCTATGGGCGGTACGCTGGTACTGCAAATACGGCATCAGCTACCGTGAACTGCAGGAGATGCTGGCTGAGCGTGGGGTGAATGTCGATCACTCCACTATTTACCGCTGGGTTCATCGTTATGCGCCTGAAATTGAGAAGCGACTGCGCTGGTACTGGCGTAACCGGAGAGCATGAAAAAACGTGGGGCAGTTGTGAGCTAGGCTACCATTGCGGATACCTTCTCGCCCCTCTGATCGCCCATCGAGGGCCCCGGAGATGGGTGGTATTTTAACGTTGTAGTATCTGCTGCCCCATGGTTTTTCATGCTCTCCGTACAGTGGATATCCATTGTACCGGGTGACTTACAGCTTCGGATTGCGCTTCAGGATAGTGAGAATGTAATCCCCGTTCTCTTTTTCAACCGAATACTCCAGAAACCTGATGTCCTTCAACTGCTGCAGGGCTTTTTTGACCGTGGCGTTCTGGTTTCCCAGATGCGAGGTTAACTGCAGGCGTTCCCGCAGGCGGTCAAAGCCAATCCGGTAAAAGGTGCTCGGTAATTCCGCCAGAAACAGATACAAAGCCTGCGATGACTCCTTGCGGGCCAGCTTCTGCAGTGACTTCAGATACAGTCTTGCCATCCACCCGGTACAGTGGTAAGCGTCAAGTGAGTGCCGTATTGACGGCTATTTATAGGTGAGATCTACGTTCCATGGCAGGAGTGCGTATTCCGCTCTGAGCGATCATGGATTGGCATCGAAGTTCGATCAGTGTTTCGCATCTATTCGATCAACCGGGATGCGTTAACTTTTTCTACTGCTTTTTAACCTGTTTTTTCCTCGCTTTCCACTACCAGCGAGTTTTTCCTCATCGACTCACCCTGCAGAACCACCCTGTGCGCGTTATGCGTAACGTTGCGGTGAACTCATCTTGACGCGTTTTTTTTAGTGTGCTCCAGCAGGCGAATGAGCACAGCCAGGCGATAGGGTTTTGTTTCATTGCATTGCGCCGTGGCGATCGCCAGGATGGCAGGTGCTGACGTCAGGCGCCGAAGTACTGAGTTGGGTGATCACGTCAGGTCGCGAAGTACTGACAAGGGTAATGGCACCCGGGGGATTCAGGTACTGACTCTTTGCCAGCCCTCGTGGTTACTGGCTTCCGGTTTCACGTACGGGCAGTACTGTCGCCCGTTACCCGTCAGCATGGCAGTCTGGTGTTCAAACCACGGACGTTCCGTCTGGTATTCAGGATAGTATTGCAGTGCACTGCCGCACAGATGGCAGGTATAGCGGTCATACGGTGCGGCCTGCGCGGTTCTGGCCCCCGTAAGGCGACCGTTGCCATCGAGGGCCATAAAGGATTTTGCATACATCGTGGTGTTCCTCACAACCAGACGACACGCAGGCGTCAGCCGTCCCGGTGCGGGCAGCGCAGGCAGGGTGCGAATGGCAGGTCAGTTAAGCGTTAGCGGGTCGGTACCGGCGATGGCCGGTCATGGAATACAGAAAGGTTACGGTTGCGCAGGGGCGCCGGAGGGACGAAAACACACGGGACAAGGTTTGATACCACAGTACCGTCGCTGGCAGCGGGGGCACGTCCAGCGTGGAGGAATTGTCCATGGCTGAGTACGGCGTCGTTTTTCCATTCAGATATCCCCTCTGCTCAGGCGCCACGGGAATCCGCAACGCGCTGCTGCATCCAGGTTTCGACTTCGCTCTTGCGCCAGCGACTGCTGCGCCCCAGCTTTATCGGTTTAGGGAACTGTCCCTGCTGGATAAGTTTGTAGAACCACTTGTCGGTCATACCGGTGCAGGTGGTGATAAAGGTCATGTCGATGAGCGGGTCGCCTGCGCAAAGCAGCGTGGTAGTGGTGGTGCCGGCATTGTTCGTATTCGGTGTGGTCATGGTCGTTATCTCCCTCTGAGGAATGGTTGTCGGGAGGCGTCCGGTGTCGTTGAATCTCCAACGAGCCGGTTCTCCTCAAAGGATAGGGATTGCCTGTTAAAAATTACCGGCCCATCGCATCAGGCCGGTAGAGTTTGAGCGTGCGGATACGCTCAGCCCCGGCTGCAGCCGAAGTTACGCTCACTGTCGCCGGTGACTTTGGTCTCCAGTTTGGCTAGATAGGCCGCCTGGGACAGCGCCAGTTGAAGCTCTGTGGTATTGCCGCGCGTCAGCCAGGACACCGGGCTTTTGGGGAATCGTGCCAGAACGGCATGCGCCTGTGCATCCACCTGCAGGGCGCTACACCATGCCTGTTTAATCATCCCGGCTAACGTTTCCGGGTCCTTGTAATCCCCCGGCCCACGCCAGGTATCCCGGTTCAGCAGCAACACCACGTGGTAATGCTTCTTCCCTTTGATTTCACCAAACTCTCGTGCCCAGACAAAACGCAGCGTGGTCGGCCAGACGCGTTTGCCCTCGCGACGTTGACGCGTCTGAAGGGCAGCAATGCGGGCTTTCAGGGCATCGGTGAAGCGGGAGATAACAGCGCCATCAGAGGCTGCAGGCGTATCAGGCAGCCTGAGGTCAACGCGCAGTGCCAGTACGCGGGTGTAAGCGTTAAGTGCGCAATTGAAGGTATCGGCGATGCGTTGCTGCCAGTAAGGGTCGTAGGTGTAACTCATTGAAATGGACTCCGGTGGGTTATCGTTCATAACCATTACCGGTGCTGTAAAAAAGTACTTTTCGGGAGGCCTGTCATCACAATACCGGACCAGATTGCCGGGTATCGCACGAAGATATCGGAAGCCTTCATGGCGTTATCCATTCAAGTCCCGCGATAAATCAAACCACCATCAACAAAAATCTTCAGCCGCCAGGTAAGATAATAAACAGGTCATTTGACCGGTTCATCAAAAAGGGAAAAGACATGCTTCTGAAGAGTGTGGCAGTAAAGAATTTCCGCTGTTATGCAGATGAAGTAAGCGTTGAGTTCGATGACCTGACAACCTTTGTCGGACGCAACGATATTGGTAAATCGACGATCCTGGAAGCGCTGGAGATCTTCTTCAATAACAGCGTGGTATCCATTGAAAAAGGAGATGCCTGTATTCACAGTGGCCTGGATAATGTTGAGATCACCTGTGAGTTTACCGAACTACCTCCTTCCCTGACGCTGGACTCCGGCGCTGAAACGGCACTGGCAGAAGAATTTTTACTAAGCAGCACCGGCTCACTTCAAATTCGCAAGATCTACAACTGCAGTAACAAAAAACCCACCGCTGAGGTTTTCGTGATTGCAAACCATCCTGCTGCAGCGGGTTTTCAGAATCTCCTCGAGCTTAAGGAAAAAGAGCTGCAGGCCAGGGTGAAAGAGCTGGGACTCGATGTTTCGCTTAAGGGGAATCCCGGGATGCGGAAAGCCATATGGGCGGCCTCAGCGGATCTGCAACTGACGGAAACGCTACTTCCTGTAAGCAAAGCCAAAGAAGACACAAAGCGTATCTGGGAGCAAATCGAGAGCTGGTTGCCGATGTTTGCACTGTTCCAGAGCGACAGAAGCAGCCGGGATTCCGACGATGAAGTACAAAGCCCGATGAAGGCCGCCATCACGGCCGCACTGGCGGAAGTCCAGGACGACATTGCCAGGATCCAGCTGAAGGTCCAGCAAAAGGCAGAGGAGATTGCCCGAAATACCCATGAGGCGCTGAAAACTATTGAACCCGGTCTGGCGAGAGAACTCACCCCTGAATTTACGCCCCCCACTCCGGCAAAATGGCAAGGGCTGTTCTCCGTCGGGCTCAATACTGATGGGGGGATCCCGCTGAATAAACGCGGGAGCGGCGTCCGTCGTCTCGTGCTGGTGAGTTTTTTTAAGGCCGAAGCGGAACGACGACTTAAGTCCAGCAATCGCCGCAGTATCATCTACGCCATTGAAGAACCCGAAACCTCTCAACATCCTAACTATCAGCGCATATTAATTGAATCGTTTAAATCTCTGTCACTGGAAGCAGGATGCCAGGTCATACTGACGACCCACAGCCCCGGATTTGCCTCAGAGCTACCCGTTGACAGCATTCGCTTTGTTTCCCGGGATGCCGCTACCGGGCGACCCACCATCCAGGCCGGTGCTGACGTTTTCGGCATCGTCACGGATACGCTGGGGGTCACACCGGATAACCGGGTCAGACTGCTGTTCTGTGTCGAGGGTCCGACGGATGTCGTCGCCTTCAAAGCGCTCAGTAAAGCACTGCATGCTGAAGATAATACTCTCCCCGACCTTGATAACGACGAGCGAGTGGCATTTATCGTACTGGGGGGAGGAACGCTCAAGCACTGGGTGAATGAAAATTATCTTCGTGCTCTGAACCGCAGGGAGATACACATTTACGATCGTGACGTTCCTGCCTATGCTGAAGCGGTGAATGCCGTCAACGCCCGGGGTAACGGCTGCTGGGCGGCACAGACGCTGAAACATGAAGTCGAAAGCTATCTTCATCCTGATGCCATTCACGACGCCTTTGGTGTGACAATCGCCGTTACCGACCATCCTGTCGCAGGTAAAGCTACGCCAAAAGTGTTTGCGGAAGCGTATTCACTGGCTCAGCACTTTGATGGCGTGATGAAAGATAATGCCGCCAAGGCCCGACTGGCCGAGCGGGCTTTTCCGTTGATGACTGCGGCCCTGATCCATCAACGCGATCCAGAGGGTGAAGTCGTCGGCTGGATGCGCAGAATACGGGACATGCTTCAGTGACGCAGAGGAGTCCCTGTAGCCTCACCCAGATACATCTGCTGGCAGGTTAGCTGGCAACGTGAAGCCAAAGAGGCACACGGGTTATCCCGGATTAATCGGTATGATGCCGCGTGCCTCTGAAAGCGAAGAGTTATCACCAGTGACTGACAGAATGAAACCTTGCGCCATTGGTTATTTCACTCTGACGCATCTTCTGGCTCCCGGTACAAACTCCCTTGCCCGGCGGCTACGCACGCCCACAGCTCCTCATCGCTGAGAGAGGTTTCAATCAGTTCAATCGGCACGCCACAGTCATCAATAACGGCCACCCGGTAATCATCGATAGGTTCATAGGGCCCCAGGATCACTTTCTCACCCGCTATTGCCTCAGCCAGGCTGCTGACCTTAAACGCCACATGCGGAGCGGTTTTCAGCAACGGATGAAGCGGTGAGTCATCGGTGAAACGATGCCACTGTACCCAAAACTTGCCAGGAGTATCGGTGGTATACATCCCCGCGCTGGCACTGAACTTGCCTGTGGTATCCCCGTCCGGCAGCGGGATACCAAAATAATGAAACGCGTACTGTACGTCTGCTTTTATGGATAACACCTGCCTCCGTTGGATTAAACGCTCGATACATTACCCGGTCAACCGATAACAATGCAGAAACGGATATTAACTTTCTGGTAAACCAACGGGCAGTTTATATGCTCTTCTGAAACGCGCTGTAACGCATCAGGTTCAACGCAATCTATTTGTTCATTGATTTCCATCAATATTAACTCAAACACGGTTTTACGGGCTTACAGAAAGGTTCGGAGATATACAGTATTACAATGTTCACCCCCTGTTTAAATAATATAGGCTTAATGTGATAAGCATCCCTTGCATACTGATTCTGAATATACATTTTGAATCTCCAGTTCTGTATTCAACTTAGCGGGTTATCCTGATGACGGCATATACCCTGACTATCCCCCCGGCCACCCGCCATGACGCCTACCGTTCCCTCAAAATCACTTATCGTGACATTTAATCCACACTCTTTCTGACGTGAGTAAAGCCCAGGTAAATACATACACAAATGGCTTCAGGCCATTCAGTCGTTATTGGGCAAAGAATTACCAGAGATAGTTAGCAATCGTTATAACAAGCCTTAATGGGACGGGGTAATGCCAATATACTCACGACGCATTGCGATCGTACTTACCACGCCACGTTAGCTTTCTCTCTGCCTGATATTTATCACGCTCTCAGCACTGTCGTCAGTCGTATAACATTTACGCATAACTTGCCTGACGTATCCCCCCCTTAACACATCATTATTGACAGTTTAATGCCTTCAGTCTTATCCACTAACGTAATTTTATCTGTAGTAACGACTCACTACTGCAGTCATCAGGGCAATAAATAATAACTCACTCAGAAAACCATCTCACTCTGTCGAACACTCGTTGGTGACGAGTACTTACGGGTTATAACCCTCGATAATGATTGTTTACTGACAATCTCAACTGAGTAATAACTACGAATGGTAATAACTCCGGTTAGTAATAATCACGATTAGTAACACCCTTCTTTATTATATTAATACCAATCCAACATATCCAGCCTGATAGTAACACCAGCCAAAGCAACACCAGACAGTCGTTACATGCAATAAGAACCATAAACACTCACTCTGGAATTATCTTTTTCAATAACCTGAAGAAAAGACACCTCATCATCTTAAATAACCCCAACCAGAATAATCCCCGCATCATAACTGCCCATAGAAGGCCTTAATACTGATTCTGAGCAACGAAACAAAAATATGAAGGGGTGATCCTGTTTGATGCCCGAAATGCATCCAGAAGCGAACCCGGCGCCATGGCGGGGGCAACACAGCGAGCGTGCAGGGGGCTAACGCGAGGGTACAGTGAGTGCATAAAGAGACTGTACTAAAGGTAAAGAACAGGATAATAATGAGAAGTAAAGTGATAAAACACTAAAAATAACGACTGCACAACCATGATAAAACCCAGTAAAAACTGCAATACAACCACAATCCTACCTCAAGATAACTACCAGATGTGTTTTTAACTGACGTAAAAACCATCATCATGGTACGGTGTAACCACGGCAATCACTACAACCACCACTACTGTGTAGTTTAGTAATTTGAGGATTAAATAATGGCAATACACTATAATGACGGAAGAAAAACACCCATTAAAAGTCGTGACATCAGGATATGCAGTTTTTATCTTGACTGGTTAGGTATAAATAAAAACATCAGAACAGAAGGCGTTAATCGTCAGGATGCAGACAGCTGCCATCAGGCAGTGAATCAGCTCATCAATCAGTACTATCCCGATAGAGAACAGCAAGACAGACTTCTGGCAGAAATAAATGCTGCCTGTGACGAAAATATTTTACCGGCTGATCGCTTTGACTGGCTTGAACGCGATGAACGGGCCGCATTCTGGCTGTGGGGTTATCTCTGTGAAGCGAGTGACTATCAACTTGGCATTTCTCAATCAAGAGATGCTCCTTTCGGTCAGAACTGGTATCAGTTCCTTCAGCTCAATAAATCGCCGACAAGTCATCAGGAAAGAATGCAACTTATCTTCAATTTCTTTGACTGGATAATTATCCCTGCTCCACCGGTTAATCGCCTGAAGAGTCAGGTGATGGACAGGCTCAAAGACCAGTGGAAAAATATTTACAACAAACCCGTCCCGCTAAAATGGTTACCTGATGAGGAAGAAGCGGTACTGTGGGCGTGGAATAGCCTTAAATCGCTACAGGAAGAAAAGAACACGCCCAATGGTGGGTTCTCATTCAGTCTGTCATCACCGGGGTTGAGCACCTGGTTTACGCCACTGAGTCATTCTGAACGCTGCCTTGCTCTGCGTGGTGCAATTGATTTATGGGATGATACACCGGATACCAGACGGCTATTTCTGCTGAATCTGAACAAAGCCTGGAACCAGCAAAAACTGCGGCAGTCACGTACCGATAAAAAAGCCCTTAACACCTACCTGAAGAATGAAACCAAAATGCGGCTGGATTTACTGGCTGCCCATCACGATATTCGCATCAGTGATATGCTCGAAAAACTGATTAACGCCCACTACCTGAAAACCTTTTCAGGGGAATAATACCGTTGTGATGTGGCCGGGGAATGAATCCGGCATCGAAAACGCAGCCAGAACTGCATTCAAAAAAATCTCAGACCTATATTACCTCCATGAGAACGGCAGCCACTATCGCTGCCGTTTTGTTATTTTACTCATGGAGGTTAATGTGTCTTTTAAGAACAAACAGGGTTCTGATGCCCTGCCGCTACCTTTGTTCCTTCTCCCCGGTGAACTGCCCTGCAAAATACCCGCGTGCATGTTTCCCCCGTTCCGGCACTACCATCGCCACATTCCCTGCTCCGGTATCAGGGCCGTTTTTATACACGGCCCGCCTGTTTATTCAGGAGGCTTTTATTGCCAGTAATAAGGGAGAAAGAAATGCATTGTCCGAATTGCGGTTCGCAACACATCCAGATGCGCCATATGGGTAAAAAAACAGGAGGGGTGACCGGAGCCATTGCCGGAGGGCTTGCCGGTCTTGAAGGGGCGGCGGCCGGTGCGCTGACAGGTTCAGTCATTCCTGTTGTCGGAACGATAGCCGGAGGGCTCATTGGTTTTCTGTCCGGTGCATGTGCTGGCGCGGTGGCAGGCTCTCTGGCCGGAGAACAACTGGACGGTACCGTCTTTGATGAATACAGCTGCACGCAATGTGAGCATATCTTCAGTGCACCGTAACGTTAACAAGGTCAAGCCCCTTCCAGCACAAAGCCTGAGCTGCTGACCGTACTCGCTACGGCACGACTGATGACAGGGCGTGTCAGCGTGCTGTCATAATTTCAGCGACCAGGCACTAACCCTTTGTTAATTCTTCTGTTTACTGAAAGATGAATTTTACTTTTTCTTTTCCGCCATTACGGGGGATGGACATAACGTGTCCATCCCCTCCCACATAATAACCGCATGAAATATCAACCTATTTATCGCACACGGAGCGTCCATGCAACGACCCGATGAAGAGGCCCGCTACGACCGGCTGGCCGTCAGATTGTCGGTCATTATCAGCCGGTTAATGGCCGGAGAAACGCTGACCCTTCAGACACTGTCCGGTGAGTTTGGTGTATCGATACGCACCCTGCGTCGTGACCTCCATCAGCGTCTGGTCCACCTCGACATTATCGGGGAGAACGGCACATATCGGCTCAGTGAGAGCGCCACGCGTGATCACTCTCCGGGGGCCATTTCCTTTGCCCGCAGTACCGGTATCGCACGCATTATCCCGTCGCAGAACCGGCAACTGATGCACCTGCTGATGAATGAAACGGGCACCTCACCCTGCTTTATCTGGCACGACTTACCGTCAGCATGGACACAGGCTGACAGTTTTCATCGCCTGGCCGAAGCCATTTGTCATCACCGGATGGTCAGTCTGCTGGTCGGCGATGTCCGTCACGATGAGCAGGAACCTTACCGTCTGATTTACCGGCATCAGCACTGGTATCTGGTCGTCTGCTGCCGGGGGAGCCTCCGGGTGTTCCGGCTGGAAGACATTATCTCCGCCTCACTCTCAGAGCAAACCTTCCGTCGCCGGAGCGAAATCAGTTCACTCATTACTGAAGAGGGATTTATCAGCGCACTGCCCCACTTTCGCTTTATCAGTGATGTTATTCACACCTTCAGGGAACAACACCCTGAACATCCATCCAGACCCAAAGGAGTCAAATCGTGAAACCTGTCGCAGCCCCTCTGCTGCTCTTCACCCTGCTGTTGTCTGCCGCAACCCTGAGCGGCTGTGGCGACAAAAATGAACGCAAGTTTATCCAGGGATGCAAGTCCGCCGGTGGTACTACCGCCGTCTGCAGATGTATCTGGGATGACCTCAAAACGAAATACACGCACGGGGAGCTGGAGAAAATGAACCAGCAGTACGGTTATGTTCCTCCACGTTTCATGGACAACATGCTGAGTGCCGCTCGGCAGTGCAGAAAATAAGGACAGAAGGAAAAATGGTACTTGTTATTAAATATTTCGCGATTGCCTTCGCCATCGCGCTTGTGGTCGTGCTGTTTAACGTGTTCGGGAGCACCGGCGAGATACGCAGTTTTGGGCAGGGGATTGGGTACTTGTTCTGGATGACCCTGGGCCCGGGTGCAGGGATGACCATTGGCGCAGCGTTGCGTCTCTGGCTGATGCCGGATGCAGTTTATACCCGTGAAGGCATGACCGGATTGCTGAAAGCCCGTCTGTTCTGGCTTGTGGGACCACAGTGTATCGGCTGGCTGGCCGGACTTATCGCCGTGGGTAAACAACTCATGTAACACGGCTGACCCTCAACAACATTTTTGACTCAGAAGGAAAAACACCATGCGATTCATGCACGCCATCCTGTCAGCAGGATTACTGGCCTTTGCCATCACAGCACAGGCGGTCCCCAATATGTGGAACAGTGGCTTCGGTATGGGCGTCACCGAGTACATCATCACCAGCCCGGAAAACGTCATGCTGAATCTCAACTGCACCGGCACCCCTGACGAACAGAACATCCTGCAGCATCACGTCATGCTCACCCTGCCTGACGGCAGCGGTGCCGATTCGCAGGATGAGAAAACCGCCATCACCGTCGTCACCGATGACAAGCCGTTCCCGCTGCCGTCCTCTCTCGGCTGGCGTAACGGCGACAACACCTGGCTGTCGTTTATTGATGCCATCAGAAAGGCAACGTCGTTTGAGATTTACGTCAACGACAAAAAGGTGGGGCATTTTTCCCCTTCTGCCGGAAACGTTCACAAGGTTCTGGCTGATATGCCCGAATGCACGACACTCACCGCCGGGTAACCCCGCCCCCCCCTGTTTACAGCAAAATCAATCAAGGACAATGCAATATGACCGACATCTCGACACTCAGCCAGCGACTGGCAACACCAACGCTCACTTTTGTGCTGCTCACCATCGCCACCTGCGGCATCTGGCCGTTACTGTGGTTGTATAAAAAGCAGGACATTATCAGCGACACCTCCGGGTATCCGGTTTGCGGCAACCTGTTTATCATCTGGCTGGCCGTCTGTTTTGGCCTCAGTCGACAGTTTGGGGTGATGGCCTCACCGGACCTCGCCGGCTACGACACGGGCAGTGACACGCTGCTGGTACTGAGCGCCATACTGTCGTTCGCCACCAGCGTGATGTATATCGTCTGGGCTTTTAAGGCCAGAGCTGCACTGCGCCACTATGCGCTGAACACCTTCCGCTTCGACCTCAGAATGAATGCGTTCTACACCGTACTGTTCAACGTCTTCTACATTACGTACTGCATCAATGACATGCCACAGGCACTGGCGAAACACCAGATTATTCATGGTCAGGTCCCCGTGCCGCCGGAGTCTCCGTCACCGCAGTAACTCAGTTCTCCTCTATTTATCCGGCAGGGGCATCCGTGAATGCCCCCATTCGTCCGGGTCCCCTCTGAGATTTAACTCAATGACATTACTCAACATACTGGTCTCTGCACTGGGCCAGATACTGACATGGTGCGCCAGCAGCCGGGCACAGCAGTTTGTGGAAGACCACTTTCGCGAAGAAGGCTACGACGAAGACAGCATTTATATTGTCAGACAGACGGCAGCCCTGCTGGCAGGTACCTTAATCGCAGCGCTGATAGAGCAGATACTGCAGTTTATCGCCACACCAGGATCCTCCCATTGATGCCCTGCTCACTGAGCGGGGCATTTTGTTTTATGTCATTAATCAGGAGATGACGATGCACAACACCGACGATACCCCACTACCGTCCGGCCCGTTTACCCGCAGGCATGCGGTTGCTGTGGTAGCGGCATACCAGAACGTCGCCATAGAAGATGACCAGGGGACGCATTTTCGGCTGGTCATTCCCGACCACGAGGGACAATTACTCTGGCGGGCGTGGAATTTTGAAGCCGGTGCCGGGGAATGGCTTAACCGTTATCTGGTGAGCCACGGGATCCCCCCAACACTAACTCGCCACAAGCCCTGACCACCAGCAACCACACCAACAGGCCATGTTCCCTCCGGGGCACATGGCCTTTTGTTTATGCCGTTAAATCAGCCAACGAAGGAAATTAACCATGCGTTTAGCCAGCCGCTTCGGACGTATAAACCAGATACGCCGCGACAGACCGTTGACCCGTGAAGAACTGATGCAGGTCGTTCCAAGCGTCTTCAGTGAAGAGCGCCACGAATCCAGAAGCGAAAAATACGCTTATATCCCCACCATCACTCTGCTCGAAAATCTTCAGCGCGAAGGCTTTGAACCCTTCTTCGCCTGCCAGTCATGCGTTCGAGACCCGGGCCGCCGGGAGCACACCAAACACCTGTTGCGCCTGCGTCGTACCGGCCAGATAACCGGCCAGCAGGTACCGGAGATCATTTTGCTCAACTCGCATGATGGCTCCAGCTCATACCAGATGCTGCCTGGGCTGTTCAGAGCCATCTGCACCAACGGGCTCGTCTGCGGGCAGTCGTTCGGTGAAATTCGCGTACCGCATCGTGGCGATGTGGCCGGGAAAGTGATTGAGGGGGCGTATGAAGTGCTCGGCATTTTTGACCGAGTGGAAGAGAAACGCGATGCCATGCAGTCGTTACACCTGCCGCCACCGGCACAACATGCCCTGGCGAACGCTGCGTTGACGTACCGCTTTGGGGAAGAGCACCATCCTGTCACAGCAACACAGATACTGGTGCCGCGACGGTATGAGGACCGTCAGAACGACCTGTGGACCGTTTATAACCGCATTCAGGAGTCCTTGCTCAAAGGTGGCCTGCCGGGGCGCACTGCACAGGGTAAACGTACCCGTGCGGTTAACGGCATCGACGGCGACGTAAAGCTCAACAGAGCACTTTGGGTCATGGCCGAAGAGCTGCAGCAGGCTCTGAGCTGATGCAGCATGTTCCGGATGATGCCCGACAGGCAGAAGTTTATCCGCTTTCCCTGAATGAGGTGCCGGGTTGCCACTCCCTCTCTGATGACGACCTGTACGCCTGGTGCACGCATCTGCTCTACCGCCCCGGCGAGTTCAGTCTCAGCCCATTAAGCCTGGTTGACGGTATATGGTCCTCACACTGCGATGAGAACGGCTATGCGCAGCCCTGCCCGTCACTTCGGTTGAAACAGCATCACCAACCCCATAAATAAACAAGGAAAAACTAACATGACCGACATTATCAACCTTAACGATACCCTCCCGTTACAACCACAACCTGCCGGTACCGGTTCTGCACCCGCACTGACCGCCACCCTCGTACAGGACGAGCAGCGCATCGGCTTCTGGCTGCAGCACTTCGGGCTCATACCGCAGTGGATAATCCTTGAGCCAACTGTCTTCGCCTGGATGGACCGCTTCTGTGCAGACTACTGCGGGGGCATCTGGAACTTTTACACGCTGAGTAACGGGGGCGCGTTTATAGCACCGGAAGGTGAGAACAATGAACCCTGGTCGCTGTTCAATACCATGAGCGGCAATGGCGGTGAACTCAGCAGCGAGGCCGCCGGGATTGCCGTCTGTCTGATGACTTACAGCCACCACGCCATGCGCACCGAATGCGACGCCATGACCGAACACTATTATCGCCTGCGGGATTACGCGCTCAGTCGCCCGGAATGTAACGCCATTATGCACATCATCGACTGAGGCCAACGTTATGGAACAACAGTTACCGCTGTTTGCTGCCGAGTTACCGGCATCCGCACAGCACACCATCCGGGAGGCGTTAACCCTGCTGAAGCGCCAGTTACGCGAACCCGGCGCGTCATTTACCTCCAGCCATGCCGTCCGTGACTGGCTGCGTCTTCAGCTCGCTTCACTGGAGCGCGAAGAATTTACCGCACTCTTCCTCGATAACCAGCATCGCCTCATAGCCCACGAAACGCTCTTCACCGGCACCATCAACCATACGCAGGTCCATCCCCGTGAAGTGGTGAAAGCGGGGCTGAAGCATAATTGTGCCGCCGTGATTGTGGCGCACTGCCATCCGTCAGGGGTTGCCGAACCCAGCAATGCCGACCGTCAGGTCACTACGCGTATTCAGCAGGCACTGGGACTGGTTGATATTCGTCTGCTGGACCACCTGGTGGTTGGCGGCATGGAAATCGTCTCCTTTTCTGAGAGAGGCTGGCTTTGAAAATCATCAGTAAACGCCAGGCAATGACGATTTACCGCCAGCATCCACAGTCCCGGTTGTTTCGCTACTGTACCGGGAAAGACAAATGGTCCGGCAGCGTCTGCCACTACGCCGGTCGGGAAGTACAGGATATCAGCGGTGTGCTCGCTGTCTTCGCAGAACGCCGGCAGGACCGCAACGGTCCGTATGTCGTATTGCGCAGCGTCACAATCATTTAACACCTGTTTAAGGAGTGCTTCAATTGTCGAATAAAACACCCACAACAACGCACGATATCGCTGAGCCCTGGTGGGGGCTTAAATGCAACAACACGCCCTGTTTTGGCGCGAAACTGGTACAGGAGGGCAACCGGCTGCATTACCTGAACGACCGCGCAGCATCACCGGGACCTTCAGCGAAGCAGATTTACGCCATCTGGACCAGGCATTTCCGCTGCTGTTGAAGCAACTTGAACTGATGCTCACCAGTGATGAACTCACTCCACGCCATCAGCACGGCGTCACGCTCTACGCAAAAGGGTTGACCTGCAACGCGGATACACTCGGCAGTTGCGGATATGTCTATATTGCGATTTACCCGACACCTGCAACAACCGAATAAACCTCCCGACATTTTTGCTTCATTTAACTAGCCAATAAAGGTTTCCATTATGCAAACACAACCTGTTCCCCCGACACGGGAGGTTTCACCACGCCCGTCACCCGTGGAAATCTGGCAGCGCCTCCTGAGCCACCTGCTGGACCGTCACTACGGTCTGGCGCTCAACGACACGCCGTTCGGCAACGATGGCGTGATTCAGGAGCATATCGACGCTGGTATATCACTGTGCGACGCCGTGAATTTTATCGTGGAAAAGTACGATCTGGTACGTACCGATCGCCGTGGTTTTAACGCAGAAACACAGTCGCCGCTTCTCACTAGTATCGATATTCTCCGCGCCCGGAAAGCTACCGGGTTGATGGCTCGCAACGGTTACAAAGTGGTGACCGATATCACCACCGGAAAATACCGAGAGGTGCAACCATGAAGCTATCCCTGACGGTAGAAACCGATACCGTCAATATACTGGCCCTCAACATGGGCCGGATCGCCGTGGATATTGACGGCATTGAACTGGCCGAACTGATTGATGTGGTGAACCAGAACGGTTATTCGCTTCATGTTGCTGACGAGCCCGGAAAACTGGTTGTTGAAGATCCGCTCCCTCCTAATACCCGCCCGTCACCCGCCTTAACGGCATCCAGTGTAGTACCACCCATATCTCCGAAGCTGACAACAACCTGCTATTCGCTCTTTCGCATCAGCATGAAGACTTTGGTGACAGCGAGTGGATAAGCTATACCAGCTCAGGATATATGATATATCTTGATGTGTGGCAGTACCCGGTGCTTCAGTTTAAGAAGCGGGGCCTGTCAAAAGCCTGTCGTCACCTAGTGGTAACACTTATGTGTCGTTATTCCGCCAGCATAATCCATTTTGATGCTTCAGGTGAACTGCTGCCCGGCTTTGCCAATTTTGACTGGTAACTCATACCACCAATCCTCACAAGTATTCGCATGCCTAAATTCACCACGGAAACAGCCCTCAATATTCTGATTGACTGGCTGCTGGACGTTCGCGATCTGCAGCTTCTGCTACACCCCAGAACAAATTAGCCACCGAACCCCACTCATCACACTCGCATAAGCGCCAGTCCTCACCGGCTGGCGAGTTGCTTTATATAAAGGAAAGAAATGATGTCGGAACTTACCCTCACCAAACCCGAAGTTTTAACCGGCCACACCGATGTGATTTGCTCGACCAGTATTGAACGTATCGTCACAGGACGTAACGCCGCACTGACGCAGATTGAAGCGCTGATCCGCCAGCTTGACGATATTTCGACACTGACCCGCAGTATCGGCGGCAAAACCGCCCTGGACTGGGCCATGAAGCAGGACTTCCGCTGCGGCTGCTGGCTAATGGAAAAAAGAGAAGCGGCGATGAAAGCCATTAACCGCAATCTCGATCGCAGTATATGGCGGGATTTGATGAAGAAGTCGGGGATGCTGAGCCTGATGGACGCTCAGGCGCGTGACCAGTGGTACTACAGCCTGGAAAAGGAGGATATTCCGGCTGTCAGTGAAGAGAATATCCTGAGCACCTTTGAGCAACTGCATCAAAGTAAAGGTGACGTGTTTGAACGGGGCGTCATTAACGTCTTCAAAAGCTTATCGTGGGATTTTAAGACGAACTCGCCCTGCAAATTTGGCAGGAAAATCATCGTGACAGGGCTGGTAAAATGTGACCGATGGGGATTTGGGCTTAACTGGGGCCGGCAACGTGACCGGTTAGCGGACCTTGAGCGCATGCTGATGATTCTCAATGGTAAGCCGGTTCCCGACAACCGTGCTGACGTTACCCGTCGATTAGGGGACCATATCCATGAGAACAGGCACAGCAACCGGTATGAGGATGAGATGTTTGCGATTAAGTACTTTCAGAAGGGAACAGCACACATTACGTTCAAACGTCCAGAACTAGTTGATAAGTTGAATGGGATCATTGCCCGGCACTATCCTGGAATGTTATCTGCAAGAAAATGAAATATGCTAAAAGACAGTTGATTATTTCTGTTCAGATTTCCAAATCTAGGGTAATGCATTCGGGGGCCCTTTTGGGGGCCCAATTAAATATTGAACAGTAAAATAATCATATTTTACAATAAACATACACACCAAGTGCGATTTCTGCAGGGGACACTTTACACCTCTTCACCACTCTTACTCGTCACAAAATAAAGCCATCACCCCTCTTCTTTTATTCCATAATATAAATGGTCCCAGAGCGGCATAATTTCATGAAAAACAAGTCATAGCACAGATTGTATAAGGGTGCTACTCTACGCAACCCGCCTTATCTCGGCAGTGGTCTGGCAACGCCGTAAAGTTGGGTAAGGCCTGAAACCATCACCCTAAACTACGGTCTAAATCAGTATGTTGTAACGCAACGTTTGCGCTACCTTCTCAGGTTTTATATAGGTCCACTATTTTGTCTCAATGCAAATTTGAACGTGCATTTCTTCACCCACGTTACTGGCTCACATGGTTCGGTCTTGGTCTGCTCTGGTTGCTCGTTCAATTGCCCTATCCCGCTATACAAGTGCTTGGCTCAAGTTTAGGCAGCGCTTCACGTTACTTTTTGAAACGCCGTGAATCCATCGCCCGCAGAAATCTGGAATTATGTTTTCCTCAATATACTGCTGAGCAGCGTGACAAACTGATCGCCGAGAATTTCAAATCCATTGGCATGGCGCTGCTGGAGACCGGCATGGCCTGGTTCTGGCCGGACGCGCGCGTGCGCAAATGGTTTGATGTCGAAGGCCTGGAAAACCTGCAGCAGGTGCAGGCACAGAATCGTGGCGTGATGGTCATCGGCGTACATTTTATGTCACTCGAATTGGGCGGCCGCGTCATGGGGCTGTGTCAGCCGATGATGGCAACCTACCGTCCGCATAACAATCGGCTGATGGAATGGGTGCAAACACGTGGCCGTATGCGCTCGAATAAAGCGATGATCAGCCGCAACAATCTGCGCGGTCTGGTCAATGCCCTGAAGAAAGGTGAAGCGGTGTGGTTCGCGCCCGATCAAGATTACGGACGCAAAGGCAGCAGTTTTGCGCCCTTCTTCGCGGTGAAAGATGTCGCCACCACCAACGGCACGTTTGTGATTTCACGCCTGTCCGGATCGCCAATGCTCACGGTCACCATGATCAGAAAAGCGGATAAGTCGGGCTATCGTTTGTTTATCTCGCCAGAACTGCATAATTACCCGCAGGATGAGCAAGCCGCAGCGACCTACATTAACAAAGTTATCGAAAACGAAATCATGCGCGCACCCGAACAATATCTCTGGGTACATCGCCGCTTTAAGACTCGCCCTGTGGGTGAAACCTCGCTCTACATCTAGCCTCTTCGAACGGTTAGTTTCGCTAAGAAACTAACCTTTTCAGTCACCTGTAATCACCTGCCGAAATTGTCTTATTACCCCTTCGCTCAACGTTATTTATTCCGCTGTGAAATTATACTGTCGCCGTTCCACGACAGTCGTAAGCTACGGAAATAATGAGAAAAAATGCCCCTTGCTCCCCCCTGTATTTAGGCGTACATTAGCGCCGTCTGGCAACGGGAACGCACAGAATTCTGAGCTGGAGTCATCGACGTTACGGGATAATTCTTATTTCCGGTTTGGTCTGATTTCAACTCTCTATACTCAGTTGGACTTTGTTTTTAAGGCGTATCTTTTGATGCGCGGAGCGATGAACGTGAAATATTTCTTTATGGGCATTTCGGTGATTGTTTTAGTCTGGGCCGGAACCTTTGCCCTGATGATCTGAGCGAAGAAAATACAGTTAAAAAAACAGGAGCCATTAGGCTCCTGTTTTTTTATGCACACATTTTTACGGGCACATTGCCTATTCCGATTTTCTCTCTACCGGCAACAACCCGTCTGCGCGGAACATCCCTTTAATGCCTCTTATCGCCTGGCGAATGCGATCGCTGTTTTCGATCAGCGCAAAGCGTACGTGGGTATCACCATAGTCACCGAAACCGATGCCCGGAGAGACGCACACTTTTGCATCCTGCAGCAGCTTTTTGGCAAACTCCAGAGACCCCATTGCAGCGTAGTGCTCAGGAATTTTGGCCCAGACGTACATCGAGGCTTTCGGCATCTCAACCATCCAGCCCGCCTCGTGCAAGCCTTTTACCAGCACATCGCGGCGACGTTTGTACTGCGCTGCGATGTCATGTACGCATTGCTGATCGCCTTCCAGCGCGGCAATTGCGGCGACCTGGAGCGGCGTAAAGGTGCCGTAATCGTGGTAACTCTTGATTCTCGCCAGGGCGTTTACCAGCGTTTTATTACCGACCATAAATCCGATACGCCAGCCCGCCATGTTGTAGCTTTTTGATAGCGTAAAGAACTCAACGGCGACGTCGCGCGCACCCGGCACCTGCATAATAGACGGCGCTTTCCAGCCGTCATACACGATATCGGCATACGCCAGATCGTGCACCACCAGCACGTCGTAGCGCTTCGCCAGCGCCACGACTTTCTCGAAGAACTCCAGCTCGACGCACTGCGCCGTAGGGTTCGACGGGAATCCGAGGATCATCATTTTCGGTTTTGGATAGCTTTCACGAATTGCGCGTTCGAGTTCGTTGAAAAAGTCGACGCCCTCCACCAGCGGGACGGAGCGAACCTGCGCCCCGGCGATCACCGCGCCATAGATATGGATCGGGTAGCTCGGGTTTGGCACCAGCACCGTGTCACCGTGATCCAGCGTCGCCAGCATCAGGTGCGCCAGCCCTTCTTTCGAACCGATGGTCACGATGGCTTCGCTTTCTGGGTCGATTTCTACGTGATAGCGATCCTGATACCAGCGAGAGATCGCCCGACGTAAACGCGGAATACCGCGCGACGTGGAGTAACCGTGAGTATCCGGGCGCTGCGCCACAGTGCAGAGCTTTTCAACAATATGCGGCGGCGTGGGGCCATCAGGATTACCCATGCTGAAATCGATAATGTCTTCGCCGCGCCGACGCGCAGCCATTTTCAGTTCAGCAGTGATATTAAAAACATAAGGGGGGAGACGATCGATACGCGTAAAACGGCGTTCAGGACTGGATTCAGCCATAGATTCCTCAGATTCACGTGAGCGCCCGGACCGTCCGAGCGACGCTGCCACGATTGTGGCATGCTTAGAAAATAGCCTGATTGAAAAGCCGCTGTCGAGAGGGTAACGAAAAAATATTTATCCCGCTAAAACCGGAAGCGTGCTGGTATGAAAAGCGGAAGTCATCTCTCCAGAACATTTATATGACGCCATTTTTTTAACGCCGCGATATCAATGAAGTAACACCCAAAGAGAGCATAAAGGCTAAATAGTCGGTATTAAGGTCATCAAAAATCAATCCCCTTTGAAGGAAGTGGTTTTTCCTCATTTGATAATTAAGCCAGATGTCTGGTCATTGTGCGCCAGGTTTCCTATCATAGATTTTTCCCGTTTTCCCAGGTTTACTCGTGCACGAAATATTCAATATGCTGCTGGCGGTCTTTGATCGTGCGGCATTAATGCTGATTTGTCTGTTCTTCCTGATCCGCATCCGGCTCTTTCGCGAACTTCTGCATAAATCCGCACACTCGCCAAAAGAACTTCTGGCCGTCACTGCCATCTTCTCGTTGTTTGCCCTGTTCAGCACCTGGTCCGGCGTGCACGTTGAAGGCTCGCTGGTCAACGTGCGTATTATCGCAGTGATGTCTGGCGGTATTTTGTTCGGTCCGTGGGTGGGCATTATCACCGGGATTATTGCCGGGACACATCGCTACTTGATTGATATCGGTGGCGTTACGGCGATCCCCTGTTTCATCACCAGTATTATCGCGGGTATTTTGTCCGGCTGGATTAACCGTAAAATTCCAAAAAAACAGCACTGGAGAGCGGGTATCGCCGCCGGAATGGTGTGCGAAACGCTGACCATGATTCTTGTGGTGGCCTGGGCGCCAAGCATTGAGCTTGGGCTGGATATCGTATCCAAAATCGGTATTCCGATGATCCTCGGCAGCGTCTGTATCGGCTTTATCGTGCTGCTGGTGCAAAGCGTTGAGGGTGAAAAAGAGGCCAGCGCCGCGCGTCAGGCGAAGCTGGCTCTAGATATTGCCAATAAAACCCTGCCGCTGTTCCGCCATGTGAACGCCGAATCCCTGCGCCAGGTTTGCGATATTATTCGTCGCGATATTCACGCCGATGCAGTTGCCATCACCAACATCGACCACGTGCTGGCGTATGTCGGCGTGGGCGAACATAATTATCGCGACAATGATGATACCGTCAGCCCAACAACTCGCCAGGCCATTAATTACGGTAAAATCATCATTAAAAACAATGATGAGGCCTATCGTACGCCCGAGATCCACTCGATGCTGGTGATCCCGCTGTGGGAGAAAGGCATCGTTACAGGCACCCTGAAAATCTATTATTGTCACGCACACCAGATAACCTCATCGCTGCAAGAGATGGCCATTGGATTGTCGCAAATCATCTCTACTCAACTGGAGGTTTCTCGCGCTGAGCAATTGCGTGAGATGGCAAATAAGGCAGAACTGCGCGCCCTGCAAAGTAAGATCAATCCCCATTTCCTGTTTAACGCTCTGAACGCTATTTCATCGTCGATTCGCATGAATCCAGACACCGCTCGCCAGCTGATTTTTAATCTGTCGCGCTATCTGCGCTACAACATTGAATTGAAGGACGACGAGCAGATCGACATCAAAAAAGAGCTGTATCAGATTAAAGATTACATTGCGATTGAGCAGGCGCGCTTCGGCGATAAGCTCACGGTTATTTATGATATTGACGAAGAGGTTCACTGCGTGATCCCGAGTCTGTTGATCCAGCCGCTGGTCGAGAACGCTATCGTCCACGGCATCCAGCCGTGCAAGGGCAAAGGCGTGGTGACCATCAGCGTGGCAGAGTGTGGGAATCGCGTGCGGGTGGCAGTACGGGACACCGGGAATGGCATCGATCCCAGCGTGATTTCACGGGTGGAATCAAACGAGATGCCAGGCAATAAAATCGGCCTGCTGAATGTCCACCACCGCGTAAAATTGCTATATGGCGAAGGGCTGCATATCCGCCGCCTGGAGCCTGGCACTGAAATCGCTTTTTATGTCCCCAATGAACGGCTGCCCGTTCATACGCAGACGCTGTTGTTGCCTTGAGTCGGAGTGACGCATGAAAGTCATCATTGTGGAAGATGAGATCCTCGCCCAACAGGAATTAAGCTGGCTGATTAAAGAGCACAGCGAGATGGAGATTGTGGGCACGTTTGAAGACGGGCTGGATGTGCTGAAATTTTTGCAGCATAACCGGGTCGATGCCATTTTTCTGGATATCAATATCCCGTCGCTGGACGGTGTGTTGCTGGCGCAAAACATTAACCAGTTCGCCCACAAGCCGTTTATTGTGTTTGTCACCGCATGGAAAGAACACGCTGCTGAAGCTTTTGAACTGGAAGCCTTCGACTACATTCTGAAACCTTATCAGGAATCGCGCATCATCAGTATGTTGCAGAAGCTGGAACTGGCCTTCCGACAGCAAAACAGCTCGGCAGTCGCGCCTGCGCCCACTGCCACGCGCGAGAATGACACCCTGAATCTCATCAAAGATGAGCGGATCATCGTGACAAAGATGGACGATATTTATTATGCCGAAGCGCACGAGAAAATGACGTTTGTCTATACCCGTCGCGATTCGTTTGTGATGCCGATGAATATTACCGAGTTTTGCGCCAAGCTTCCGGCGTCTCACTTCTTCCGCTGCCACCGCTCGTTTTGCGTCAATCTGAATAAGATCCGCGAAATAGAGCCGTGGTTTAACAACACCTATATTTTACGGCTGAAAGATCTGGAGTTTCAGGTGCCGGTGAGTCGCAGCAAAGTGAAAGAGTTCAGGCAGTTGATGCATTTCTAATGCCCTCTTCGGATGAAGAGGGCGGTGTGGAATCAGAGATATTGTCCCAGGGTTTGGCGCAGATGTGCGCCAGCCCCGAGCAGGCCAGGATTGTCATGCACGATCAGGTAAACCGGAATATCCTGCACGTAGGATTTGAAGCGTCCTTTGTCTTCAAAACCACCACGGAAACCGGATGCTTTGAAGAATTCAAGGAATCGCGGCACAATTCCGCCGGCGATATAAACGCCGCCAAAGGTGCCTAAATTCAACGCCAGGTTGCCGCCAAAACGTCCCATGATCACGCAGAACAGCGACAGGGCGCGACGGCAGTCGGTGCAGCTATCCGCCAGCGCACGCTCGGTGACGTCTTTCGGTTGCAGGTTTTCAGGCAGGCGACCGTCTGATTTCACAATCGCGCGATACAAATAGACCAGCCCAGGACCGGACAGCACGCGCTCTGCCGAAACGTGCCCCAGTTCGGCGCGAAGCTCCTGCAGAATAATGCCCTCTTCTTCGCTGTTCGGTGCGAAATCAACGTGACCGCCTTCGCCCGGCAGACTGACCCAACGTTTATCCACGTGAACCAGATGTGAAACCCCGAGCCCAGTGCCTGCACCGTAAACGGCAATCGGTTTGCCCTCGACCGGTTTATCCCCGCCAAACTGAATCAGATGTTCCGGTTTGAGCATCGGGATCGCCATCGAGACCGCCGTAAAGTCGTTAATAATTTCCAGATGCGCGAAACCGAGGTTCTTTTTCATTTCGGCAATCGAAAATGCCCAGGTGTGGTTGGTCATCGCCACCCAGTCGCCGGTTATCGGACAGGCAATGGCGATACAACCATCCTCTACGCTGACCTTATGCTCATCCAAATAGACGCGCACTACCGCCTCAAGACTTGGGAAATCCAGCCCTGAGTAAGCTTTTGCCTGAGAGATTTCACCGGTATTAATATCACATAGCGCCAGTCGGGCGTTGGTGCCGCCCACATCGCCTACTAAAGCATACTTTGTCATTCTTCTACTGCTCCGCTAAAGTCAGAATAAATCTTTGGGACACTGTAAGTTTAAGGCGGGATAACAACAACGACCCGAATGCGTGTGGCCCAGGATAATCGATCTACGTCACAGAATAACTTTACCGTTTCAGCAGCTTTTGCACTATTGCCGTCAAACTGATTGTGCAAAACCACGCTTACTATTTTTGTACAAGGAAATCATCATGCTTCATCCGCGCGCCCGAACCATGCTGCTGTTAGCGACGCCTGCGCTAATCATCGGTATTGCGTCAAGCCTGGTGTTAATCGTGGTGATGAAAGTCGCCTCGGTGCTGCAAACGTTATTATGGACCTCTCTTCCGGGAAAATTCGGTATCGATGCGGCCTCTCCGGTCTGGATTATCCTGATGTTAACGCTAACCGGTATTGCGGTGGGTCTGGTGATTCGCTTTAGTCCAGGTCACGCAGGCCCCGACCCTGCACTTGAGCCACTGATTGGCGCCCCCGTTAACCCGGCGGCCCTTCCGGGGCTGATTCTGGCTCTGGTAATTGGCCTGGCGGGTGGTGTGAGCCTCGGGCCAGAACATCCGATTATGGCGGTGAATATTGCCCTCGCGGTGTATCTCGGGTCGCGCGTTTTACCACGAGTGGGTGCACTCGACTGGACCATTCTGGCGTCGGCAGGCACGATTGGCGCGTTGTTTGGCACGCCCGTCGCCGCCGCGCTGATCTTTTCTCAAACGCTCAGTTCCGATAACGACGTTCCGCTGTGGGATCGGTTGTTCGCCCCGCTGATGGCAGCGGCTGCCGGTGCGCTGACCACCAGCCTGTTCTTCCAGCCGCATTTTTCGCTACCTATCCCGCACTATGGACACATGCAGCTGGCGGATATTTTCAGCGGAGCCATTGTCGCCGCTATCGCCATTGCACTCGGTATGGTTGCTGTGTGGTGCTTACCGCGCCTGCACCTGTTGATTCATAAGCTAAAACACCCGGTATTGATTCTGGGCGTCGGCGGATTTTTGCTCGGTATTTTGGGCGCCATTGGCGGGCCAATCACCCTCTTCAAAGGCCTGGATGAGATGCAGCAGATGTCGTTTAGTCAGGTCTTTAGCGTGTCGGACTATTTCATGTTCGCGGTAGTAAAACTGGCTGCCGTAGTGGTGGCAGCGGCGTGCGGTTTTCGTGGCGGGCGTATCTTCCCGGCGGTGTTCATTGCCGTGGCGCTGGGCCTGATGTTGCATGAACACGTCGATGCGGTTCCGGCGGCCATTACCGTTTCTTGTTCAATTCTGGGACTGGTACTGGTGGTGACGCGTGATGCCTGGCTGAGCCTGTTTATGGCCGTGGTGGTGGTCCCGGATACTAATCTGCTGCCGTTGCTGTGTATTGTGATGTTGCCCGCCTGGCTCCTGCTGGCGGGCAAACCGATGCTGATGGCCTGGCGACCAAAGAAATAGTCAGGCGTTATTTCGCGCTTCCAGCGCCTGGGTGATGGCGCTCAACAGCGGAGGGATGTCCTCTTTGGGCAGCATCACCTCAATCAACGACAGCTTTTCGCTGTGCGCGACTTTCTCCAGAACCTCTGCGAGCTGCACCGTTTCGCTCACTCGCCAGCACTCTGCCTGATTATTCTGGCTCAGCGCCTGCGGGATTTGCGTCCAGTTCCACAGGGCGATGTCATTGTAGCGCTGCTTCGGCCCATGAATCGCCCGCTCAACCGTGTAGCCTTCGTTATTCAGTACCAGAATCACCGGATGCTGTTTATCCCGCAGCATCGACCCCATTTCCTGGATCGTTAGCTGCGCTGCTCCGTCGCCTGTCAGGACAATCACCCGTCGCTCAGGACAGGCGGTTTGCGCACCAAATGCCGCCGCCAGGGTGAAACCAATTGAACCCCACAGCGGCTGAACGATAAAGTTCACATCGGTTGGCAGGCGCAATGCAGCTGCGCCAAAAGCGGAGGTTCCCTGATCGGCAAGAATGATATCGCCGGGGCGGATAAAGGGTTGCAGGGTATGCCAGAAATTATCCTGGGTAAGGGTTTCATCGTGATGCTGATGGGTAAGCGGTGCCTGCCGGGCCGGAGTTGTCTGGCTCACGAGATGCTGCTGACATAGCGAAGAGAGAATATCGACGGCTTTAGCCATCGGTACCCCGGTGAACCAGCGGTCCCCAACACGCGTCGCGTGTGGCTGGACTTCAATCGTTTTTCCAGCAGGGAGTTTATGCGTAAAACCGGCGGTGAGCGTATCGGTGAAACGCGTGCCGACACAAATGACAGTATCCGCCTCTTCTATGGCTTCTCTGACTTGCTCTGCGCTGGCCGCGCCGCTGTAGGTGCCGTAAAAACCGGGCTGGCGCTCATCAAAGATCCCTTTGCCCATCAGCATCGTCGCATGAGCCATCGGTGAATCATTAACCCATTTCTGCAATTGATCTTTCAACCCATAACGCAGAACCAAAAAATCAGCCAACAGCGCGGTACGTTTGCTGATGACGAGGCGTGATTCCGCGGCATCGCGAAACGCTTTCAGGCAAGCGCTGTCGGCGTGAGATGTACGTTCTGTGAGAGCGTTTACAGGCGGTATCGCCGGTTTTTTTGCCACATCTGCGGGTAACATCAAATACCCCGGACGCCGCTCTCGCAGCATGACCGACAACACCCGATCGATTTCATAGCAGGCATTTTGTTCGGTGAGAATAGCCTGTGCCACCGTCACGGGTTCACTCATGCGGTAAAAATGATGAAACTCACCGTCTCCCAGCGTGTGGTGCAAAAGCTCGCCTTTCTGTTGAGCGGCACTCCCCGGCGCCCCGACGATATGCAGCACTGGAACGTACTCTGCAAAGCTGCCAGCGATGCCGTTCATTGCGCTTAACTCCCCGACCCCAAAGGTCGTCAACAGCGCGGAAAAGCCCTTGCAGCGGGCATATCCATCAGCAGCATAGGCCGCGTTCAGTTCGTTTGCACAGCCCACCCAGCGAATGTCGGGACTGTCGATAACATGGTCGAGAAACTGCAAATTATAGTCGCCCGGCACGCCGAACAAATGTTCAGCGCCACAGTGTTTTAGTCGTTCAAGCAGATAATCAGCGACGCAGTATGGGGTTCGCATAGCAGGTGTCCTTCTGACGTTGACCTCACCTTGAGTATTAAAGAAGCGTGATGGCTGTCCAGAAACGGCGACAAGATGGCTCTGGAAAGAATGCTTTACGAAAAATGGCGGTGTAATCTGATTTACAGCGCCACGGTGTAAACGTATACACTGCTGGAATATTTCAGGTCAGAGGGGTTAAGCAATGGTTTTTCAGGCGGATAAAATGCGTTATCAGTCAATGCAGTATCGTCGTTGTGGCCAGAGTGGTTTAAAGCTGCCCGCCATTTCACTGGGTTTATGGCACAACTTTGGTGATACCACGCTCATTGACACCAGTCGCCAACTTTTACAGCGGGCATTTGAACTGGGGATTACCCATTTCGATTTGGCCAACAACTATGGTCCGCCTCCAGGCTCGGCGGAAAGTAATTTTGGCCGTATTTTCCGGGAAGATTTTCATCCCTATCGCGATGAACTGATTATCTCGACCAAAGCGGGCTATACCATGTGGGAGGGTCCCTATGGCGACTGGGGTTCGCGTAAATACCTGATCTCAAGCCTCGATCAAAGTCTCAAACGTATGGGACTGGAATACGTTGATATCTTCTATCATCACCGCCCGGACCCGGAAACGCCGCTGCGCGAGACAATGAAAGCGCTCGACCACGTGGTGCGTCAGGGGAAAGCCCTGTACGTCGGGTTGTCGAATTACCCGGCCGAGCTGGCGCGCCAGGCGATTGAGATCCTGGAAGATTTGGGTACGCCGTGTCTTATCCATCAGCCTAAATATTCCATGTTTGAACGTGCGCCGGAGCAAGGGTTGCTGTCTGTTTTGCAGGAGAAAGGCGTCGGCTGTATTCCGTTCTCTCCGCTGGCCGGGGGCCAACTGACCGACCGTTATCTGAACGGAATTCCGGCGGATTCTCGCGCAGCCAGCGGGAGCCGCTTCCTCAATCCGGATCAAATTACGGAAGAAAAAATCAGCCAGGTGCGCGCGCTAAACGCGCTGGCTGAAGGTCGTGGTCAAAAACTCTCACAGATGGCGCTGGCGTGGGTATTGCGCCATGACGCGGTCACTACGGTGCTAATTGGTGCCAGTAAGACCGCACAAATTGAAGACGCCGTGGGTACGTTAACTAACCTTTATTTCAGCGCCGATGAGCTCAGTGCCATTGACGCGATCCTGAATCGGACAAAATAAATGCACTTTTAGCAAAACGTGCTCCCCTTGACGAATTAGGAGTTGAGGCGATTAAACGGGGCTTTACGGCCCCGTAATATTGCGTTAACAGGCCGTCTAAGGCCCCGATCGTGAAGGAGAAGAACAATGTTCAGGTCACTGATTCTTGCAGCAGTACTCTTGGCTTCAGCCCCGCTGATCGCTAATGCTGGCGAAATCACCCTGTTGCCATCAGTAAAATTACAAATTGGCGATCGTGACAATTATGGTAACTACTGGGACGGCGGTGGCTGGCGCGACCGTGATTACTGGCACCGCAACTATGAATGGCGAAAAGACCGCTGGTGGAGGCATGATAATGGCCGCCATCGTGGCTGGGATAATCGCAAAGCGTACGAGCGTGGCTACCGTGAAGGCTGGAGTGACCGGGACGATCGTCGCGGACCACACGGTCATGGACGCGGCCACGGACACGGCGGTCATCGCCACTAAATACAAAAAGGAGCCAAATGGCTCCTTTTTTCATGCATGGGCTCTTAAAGACCCAGCGCCGTCCCGATCAACAGCCATAGGTTCAACGCCACCACCAGCACCACGATAATCCACCCGATGCGTCTGACCAGCGTAGTGTTCACCAAATCGCCCATCAGGGTTTTATTGCTGGTAAAGATCAGCAGTGGAACCAACGCCAGCGCGATACCAAAGCTCAATAAAACCTGGCTCATCACCAGAATGCGCGTCGGATCCAGCCCCATCAGAATGACAATAAACGAAGGCAGCATCGTGACGGAGCGGCGCACCCACAGAGGAATGTGGAAACGCACGAATCCCTGCATGACCACCTGCCCTGCCAGCGTCCCGACGACCGTTGACGACAACCCTGCCGCCACCAGACTCAGGCCAAAAATGGTTGCCGCCGCGTGGCTCAGAAGAGGTTCCAGCGTCAGGTAAGCCTGATCGAGATCGGCAATCCCCGTGTGACCGTTAAAGTGGAACGCAGCCGCCGCCGTCGCCATCATCGCCAGATTAACGAACCCGGCGATGGTCATGGCGATCCCGACATCCCATTTGGTGGCCGAATAACGCTCCTGGCGCGAACCTTCATGGGCGTGCTGCGTCAGGGAAGAGTGAAGATAAATGACGTGCGGCATGATGGTCGCACCCAGCACACCAGCCGCCAGGAATACCGCTTCCGACGTCGGCAAGCTTGGGATAATCATTCCTTTACTGAGCTGCACCAGATTCGGTTGAGAGAAAATCAGCTCGACAATGTAAGCCGCCGCGACAAACAGCAGCAGACCGCCAATCACCAGCTCAAGAGGCTTTTGCCCTCGCCGTTGCAGCATCAAAATCAGGAAAGTGGCAATCCCGGTCAGCACGGCGCCTTGCAGGAGCGACACGCCCAGGATCAGCTTGAAGCCGATAGCCGCGCCGATAAACTCCGCCAGGTCGGTCGCCATCGCAATGATCTCTGCCTGCACCCAATAAAACCAAACCACCGGACGCGGATAGTGATCGCGAATCTGTTCTGCGAGATTTTTCCCCGTCGCGATGCCGAGCTTTGCAGACAGCACCTGAATGAGCATCGCCATGAAATTGGCCCACACCACGACCCACAGTAATTTATAGCCAAAGCTGGCCCCGGCCTGAATGTTGGTCGCAAAATTGCCCGGATCGATATAGCCGATGGCGGCAATGAACGCAGGTCCCATTAATGCAAACCTCAGCTTGCGCGCTGCTCTGCCACTGCTACCCTCTACGCGACTGTTAGTCATTTCTGCCTCTGGAAATATAGCCTTTGCTATGTTTCATGCTATCAAAATGAGAATGATTATCAAGATCATTTAAGATGTTTATAGTGATTTCTCTGATAGCAAAGAACGATAGCTGGGGCGGGTGCAATGAAACGATCTCACAGGAGATGAAATCGACAGTCATTTGTGAAGCGTAGCACACAAACGTAACTTTTCACTCATTTACATAACATAACAGAAGTGTATGGTTGATCACTATTTTTGAGACTCGTCACAGGATGTAACTATAGTGTGGTCTTGATCTCGTTTTCTTTGTGCTTGTTACATAGAATGTGCACGGAAATTAAACCTGCCTCATATTTGGAGCAAATATGGACCGCGTCCTTCATTTTGTCCTGGCACTTGTTGTCGTTACTGCACTTGCATTGCTGGTCAGCACAGACCGCAAAAACATTCGTATTCGTTATGTTGTACAGCTGCTCGTCATTGAAGTTTTACTTGCGTGGTTCTTCCTGAACTCCAACGTAGGCCTGGGCTTCGTGAAAGGCTTCTCCGAAATGTTCGAAAAACTGCTCGGATTTGCTAACGAAGGGACGAACTTTGTCTTCGGCAGCATGAACGATCAAGGCCTGGCATTCTTCTTCCTGAAAGTGCTTTGCCCAATCGTCTTTATCTCTGCGCTGATTGGTATCCTGCAGCACATCCGCGTTCTGCCGGTTGTGATTCGCGCGATCGGTTTCCTGTTATCCAAAGTGAACGGCATGGGTAAACTGGAATCTTTCAACGCAGTCAGCTCCCTGATTCTGGGTCAGTCTGAGAACTTTATCGCGTATAAAGATATCCTCGGCAAAATGTCCCGTAACCGCATGTACACCATGGCGGCTACCGCAATGTCTACTGTTTCCATGTCTATCGTGGGCGCATACATGACAATGCTGGAACCAAAATACGTGGTCGCCGCGCTGGTTCTGAACATGTTCAGCACCTTTATCGTTCTGTCGCTGATCAACCCTTATCGTGTTGACGCCAGCGAAGAAAACATTCAGATGTCTAACCTGCACGAAGGCCAGAGCTTCTTCGAAATGCTGGGTGAATACATTCTGGCAGGCTTCAAAGTGGCGATCATCGTTGCTGCGATGCTGATCGGCTTCATCGCCCTGATCGCTGCGCTGAACGCACTGTTCGCTGCGGTGCTGGGTATCTCCTTCCAGGGCATCCTGGGCTACATCTTCTATCCAATTGCCTGGGTGATGGGTGTTCCTGCTCACGAAGCGCTGCAAGTGGGCAGCATCATGGCCACCAAACTGGTTTCCAACGAATTCGTTGCAATGATGGATCTGCAGAAAATTGCCAGCACGCTTTCTCCGCGCGCAGAAGGCATTCTGTCTGTGTTCCTGGTTTCCTTCGCTAACTTCTCTTCCATCGGTATCATCGCCGGTGCGATTAAAGGTCTGAACGAAGAACAAGGCAACGTGGTTTCTCGCTTCGGCCTGAAACTGGTTTACGGTTCTACTCTGGTGAGCGTACTGTCCGCGTCTATCGCTGCGCTGGTACTGTAATCCAAATAAAAAACCGGGGGTTTGCGCCCCCGGTTTTTTTACGCCTGCAGTTCGTCAAGCGGCTGAGGTTTTCCCAACAAATAACCCTGCAAATAATCCACGCCGATATCCAGTAACATCTGTCGCTGCTCAGGCGTTTCGACAAATTCCGCCACCACACACAACGATTTAGTCTTCGCCAGATTACAAATCGACTTCACAATCGTCGCATCCATGCTGTCCGTACAGATATCTTTCACGAAGCAACCATCGATTTTAATGATGTCAGCCTGCAGTCGTTTAAGCCGCTCATAGTTGGCGTATCCCGTACCAAAATCATCGATCGCAATTTTGAAACCATACTCACGCAGCTGCTGGATATTCTGAATACTGGACTCTGAATCTGAAAAAGCCTGTTCTTCAGTGACTTCAATGATGACCGCCTGAGGGACAACCGCGTAGCGTTTAAACAGTCCCACAATTTCAGCGGCCACCTCTTTTTGATTGAGCGTCATCGGCATCAGATTGACGGAGAAACGGGCTCCGCAATTCGTCGTGGGGTGATCGCGGAGCCACTTAAGCAGGTTCTCGAGTACACACAGATCGAAACGGTGGCTGAGGTTAAACTGTGCAATCAGAGGGATGAACCGATCCGGGGTAATGATTTCACCATCGCTCTCCAGACGGGTTAGAATTTCATGGTAGCCCTCACCTGCTGCGTTCTGAATTGGTTGAGCATATAAACGCACGCCTCCCTCATCAAGGGCCCGTTTTACACGGCTGAGCATTAATACCCGATCGGTTGTTTGCCCCGCGACCGTCTCAATGCTGTTAGTCAGCGCCAGCACTCTGTGCGTTACGCAAGATTGCTCAGAAAGCCAGCTCAGTTGCCCCAGCGTGTGGTGAAGGTTTTCGCCATCATGCCCTTCCAGCTCTCCCCAGGACGCCCCAAATTCGATGTCCAGCCCGGTATTGTTCCAGTAGATTTTACGGCTGTTCAACCGATCGACGATGTGCTGTAAACGCTCACCGGTATCTGGCCCTGAGAGTACTAAAATCAATTCGCTGCCCGGCAGCTGGAAGAATTTTTCATTCGCCTGCAATAAAGGCTGCACCGCCGACGTGATGGCGCGCTTGCAGTGGATGCGCATCAACATGCCGTAATGGCGGCTGAGAAAGCCCAGATTCCCCATGCGCAGACAGCAGATTTTGGCATCCGGGTGCCGCAGCAAATAGTCTTCCAGCGCCCGCATATTAGCGAGGCCCGTGAGCGGGTCGGTCAATGCCCTTTCATGCCAGCCCTTCTTTAGCCATTCGCTGCGGTGGTAAATCCGCGACATGTACATCAGGCAGATGGCAAAGGAAATCAGCACCGACAGGACGAACGCCAGCGCATAGCCCGTCTGTACACCGTTGAGGAAATTTTTGTTGTAAGACAGGAGCAGAAAAGCGGAAATCGCCCAGCTCAGAGAAACAAGGGCGTAGCTCAAGCGACTTATAGCAACCGTGAAAAGGATAAAGATTACCGGAACCAGATAGCCGGCGATAAAACTGGCCTCAATCGGTGAGCATAAAACCACTAACCCCAGCGTCAGACATATCAGCCAGCCGAATGTAAATACGGAATGTTTATGAATAAGATAGGGCTTAACGCTGCGTAACCAGAAGGTTCTGGCATAGCGCGGATTAATTATCATTCTTAACGGATAATAGAACATCATCGTAAATATCAGGCTGGCACAAATCAGGCTCTGAATATCAACAATATTATAAATCGCGGTGCCATCGCCAAAGAAGTTAGAAATTGAAAGCGGGAAATCAAAGAAATATCCAGCCAGATACATCGACAACTTTATACCCAGGGGAATGACAAATCCCAGCCAGAAAATGCGTAATCCGATCTGCCGGTTCGGCAGCCCATAGCGCCAGCGCTTACCCATCGTGAAGCCAAGGATCGCGCAGACCGCAAAGACAGAAAACGTCTGGCAAAAAAGCACAACAGCGTGCTGCAGAGGAGTGAGCTGGAAGTAATATAAATTGGTTAAGGCAAAACTCAAGACAACAGGAAGAACCGCGCGGCGACCAAACAATAACATCATTGCCAGCATCACGCTTAAGGGAAGCCAGGCTAAATAGACGTAATGGCCGTCAAGAATGGAGCGAGGGGAAATAAAACGAGAGAAAGGCACCGCCAGCAGACATAAAATGAATGCCAGCATAAATATTCGTAAATTATTTGTAAGGTGACTTTTTGCTCGCAACAAGGGGCTATTTCCCAGTCGAATCATTGGTTGAAGAAATGGTAAGTTTATTAATTGAGCGAATCAAGTTCCCGGTTTTTAAATGAATGCTTTTCTTGATTTCGATTGAGGTCAGATTGATAAACATACACGGATGGCAACAAAAAAGGCAGGAGATGATAACAAATGCATAAAAAAACCCCCGCCTTTCGGCGAGGGTCTGAATTTTGGTGGAGCTAAGCGGGATCGAACCGCTGACCTCTTGCATGCCATGCAAGCGCTCTCCCAGCTGAGCTATAGCCCCACAGTGTTTTACGTTCCAAACTCTCCTGGATAAGAATTTGGTGGAGCTAAGCGGGATCGAACCGCTGACCTCTTGCATGCCATGCAAGCGCTCTCCCAGCTGAGCTATAGCCCCAACGTAAAGCTGTCGTGTTGACGGGCGGCATAATATGAATTCCATTGCAGAGTGTCAACGGCAAAATCAACGCAGCCCTTTCAATCGTCGAAAAATCATGCAAATGAATCACAATGCGAAGCTGCTCGCAGCCAGTAGTTAAACCTGTCACATTTTCGCATAAAAGGGTGCTATAACATGAACCACTCATTAACCCTACTGATATTCAGGTAATTGCATGATCAAGGAACGAATGACGCCAGAGGAGTTGTCGCGACTCACTGGCTATAGCCGACAGACCATCAATAAATGGGTACGCAAGGAGGGTTGGAAAACATCTCCAAGACCAGGTGTTCAGGGTGGTAAGGCGCGTCTGGTTCACGTTAACGAAAAAGTGCGAGAGTTTATCCGCAGCGCATCCAGGATGACGGATGAACCTCAGCTCATTGAAAGCACAGCCAATAATAGCTCACTTAACGCTCTACTTCTGACACTGGCAAATGAAATGACCCCGGATGAGCAAAAACAGCTGACGACGTTGTTACTGCGGGAAGGGATTACCGGATTGTTACAACGTTTAGGGATACGCGAACAGAGCTGATATGAAAAAATTACGGAGCAAAATGACCACGGAAGAGTTGTCCGATAGCCTTGGCGTCGCCAAACAAACGATTAACCGCTGGGTGCGTAAGCAAGGGTGGAAAACCGAAAGTTTGCATGGTGTAAAAGGCGGACGAGCACGATTGATCCATATCGACGCCCGCGTGCGCGAACACATTATGAATATCCCCGCGATACGTAACCGACAGGCTATTTATCAGCTTGCAGAAACGTCCGCCGAATATGAGGGGGCGAACACCACCAGCTTGTTACGCCAGGTGACCGGCGCACTGGAAAGTATGACACTCATTGAGCAAGAAAAACTTGCCGTGCTGCTGGCCCGCGAAGGTATTCAGGGCTTCCTCGCCCGCCTCGGTATTGCTGAAGAACAGGCATAAAAAAACGGCAGGATAGCCTGCCGTTTTTGCTCTTCGTCTGCCCGACGTATTTACTGTTGGCTTTCGCGCTCAGTAATAAAATCCAGAGCTTTGTTAATGCGCGCAACGCTGCGCGTTTTGCCAATTGCATGAACGGTGACATCAAGTCCTGGGGATTGCCCAGCACCAGTCACGGCAACACGCAGTGGCATACCAACTTTCCCCATACCGACTTCCAGTTCGTCTGCCGTGGCCTGAATCGCGTTGTGAACATTTTCCGCAGTCCAGTCAGTCAGTGCAGACAGTTTATCACGCACGACTTCGAGCGGCTGACGAGCAACCGGACGCAGGTGTTTTTTCGCTGCGTCAGGATCAAACGCCTCGAACTCTTCGTAGAAATAACGGCAGCTTTCCGCAATCTCTTTAAGCGTTTTGCAGCGTTCACCCAGCAGTTTCACCAGATCCGCCAGCTCTGGGCCAGTGCGGGTATCGATGTTCGCCTGCTCAATGTGCCATTGCAGGTAGGTTGCAACGTATTCCGGCGGCATGGTGTTGATGTAGTGATGGTTCAACCACAGCAGTTTATCGGTGTTAAATGCACTGGCGGATTTGCTCACTGCATTCAGGGAGAACAGTTTGATCATCTCTTCGCGGCTGAAGATCTCCTGGTCACCGCTGGACCAGCCCAGACGGACTAAATAGTTCAGCAACGCTTCCGGCAGATAACCGTCATCGCGGTATTGCATCACGCTGACAGCGCCGTGACGTTTAGACAGTTTTTTACCGTCATCGCCATTAATCATCGATACGTGCGCATAAATAGGCACCGGCGCATTCAGCGCTTTCAGGATATTAATCTGACGTGGTGTGTTGTTGATATGATCTTCACCGCGAATAACATGGGTGATTTCCATGTCCCAGTCATCAACCACAACGCAGAAGTTGTAGGTCGGTGAACCGTCAGTACGACGAATGATCAGATCGTCCAGTTCCTGGTTGCTGAACTCAATCGGGCCACGGATCTGGTCGTCGAAGATAACAGAACCTTCCTGCGGGTTAGCGAAACGCACAACGCAGGGTTCGTCATCGGCATGGTGCTCGTGGCTGTGGCGGCAGCGGCCATCGTAACGAGGCTTATCACCGTTCGCCATTTGCTCTTCACGCAGAGCTTCCAGACGCTCTTTGGAGCAGTAGCATTTATACGCGGTACCCGCGACCAGCATGTCGTCGATGACGGCGTTGTAACGGTCAAAACGTTTCGTCTGGAAGTACGGGCCTTCATCCCACTCCAGATTCAGCCAGTTCATCCCATCCATAATGGCTTCGATTGCTTCCGGTGTGGAACGTTCGAGATCGGTGTCTTCAATACGCAGCACGAACTCACCGTCGTGGTTACGTGCAAAAAGCCAGGAATAGAGAGCAGTACGTGCACCACCGACGTGCAGATAGCCTGTCGGGCTGGGCGCGAAGCGAGTTTTGATTTTCATGAAATGGCCTTACGTTATAAAGATGCCGACGACCGGCAAATGCTGGGATAAAAACAATGGGCAATATTCTATCACTGTGGGCCGATTCCTCAATGATGTTGCCTTATTGACGTGCAGGTTTACTAAATTTGTTTAGAAATCATGCTGCGCGGGCCATTTTGTGATCCGTTTGTTTAATTTTACGACGAACAAACAAAATCTTTAGAAAAGGCGTTGACTCATTTTCAACTCTCCCTATAATGCGACTCCACACAGCGGGGGTGATTAGCTCAGTTGGTAGAGCACCTCCTTTACACGGAGGGGGTCGGCGGTTCGAGCCCGTCATCACCCACCATTCATTTGTGAGTGATACCGCAGTGTAGCAAGAGATAAGATTTGGGTGATTAGCTCAGTTGGTAGAGCACCTCCTTTACACGGAGGGGGTCGGCGGTTCGAGCCCGTCATCACCCACCATTATCTTCTCTTGTAATAGCAGTACCGAAGTTTGGGTGATTAGCTCAGTTGGTAGAGCACCTCCTTTACACGGAGGGGGTCGGCGGTTCGAGCCCGTCATCACCCACCATTCGGGGCGTTAGCTCAGTTGGTAGAGCAGTTGACTTTTAATCAATTGGTCGCAGGTTCGAATCCTGCACGCCCCACCAATGTAAAAAAGCGCCCTAAAGGCGCTTTTTTGCTATCTGCGATATTCAAGATTCGAACCTGGAGCAGGTTCGAGCCGAACGCAGTGAGGCAACGGAGCCGTAAGGCGACGGCCCGAAGGGCGAGCGAAGCGAGTCATCCTGCACGCCCCACCAATGTAAAAAAGCGCCCTAAAGGCGCTTTTTTGCTATCTGCGATATTCAAGATTCGAACCTGCAGCAGGTTCGAGCCGAACGCAGTGAGGCAACGGAGCCGTAAGGCGACGGCCCGAAGGGCGAGCGAAGCGAGTTATCCTGCACGCCCCACCAATGTAAAAAAGCGCCCTAAAGGCGCTTTTTTGCTATCTGCGATTCCTGAATTTTCTCCCTCCCAGATCTGGCAGGTCCCCTCAAGCTATGGGTTTATTTGCCGATATGCTTGTTTTATGGCGAGAGGATTTAAAATGACAACAATACAGACATCAACTCCTTCAGTGCAGACCGGCAGCAGCGGTGGCAGCAGTTCCGGTGCAAGCGGTATCGCTTCGCAGATTAGCCGCCTGACATCGCAAATCACTAAGCTGACTCAGCAACTTAAGGATGTCGCGAACGGTAGCGGCAGCACCGAGGATAAGAAAAAACAGCAGGAGCTGCTTCAGGCTCAGATCAAAATGCTGCAAGCCCAACTGGCACAATTACAGCGCCAGCAGGCTGAAGAAGCCCAGCAAAAACAAGATCAAAAACAGGGCAAAATAGAAGGCGTTAATTCACCTTCCGCCGATCACCAGATTGATATCTACATCTAATCCTCTGGAGCATTAAATAACGGATCGCGTATGCGGGCCTCCATCAATCGCTGTGCCTGCATACGTACTACCTCCCAAAGCGCATGAGCCGCACCAGAAAGCGAGCGATTTTTACGCCGCGCCAGCATCAGTTTACGTTCTATGCACGGCGTGAAACGCCTGACAACAAGCCTACTCCCCTGCGGCAACGGCAGCGCCAGCGCGGGTAACACGCTGATGCCAATCCCGGCCTCCACCATTGGGAAAAGCGTCGCGGGATGTCCAATCTCCTGCACAATTGTCGCGTTCACCCTCTGCTGAGCAAGTGCCGCATCTATCAGCGGTCGGCTTCCCGATGCATAATCCTGTAATACCAGATTTGCGCCCTGCAACGACTGCCATGTCACCTGAGACACCGATGCAAGAGGATCATCTTCGCGGCACAAGAGTAAAAATGGTTCTGACAGCACGACTTCACATTCGAGATCTGTCACTGGACCGGGATCGATAACAATGCCGAAATCAACGTCACCTTGCCTGATACTCTCCAGAACCCACTGCTGCGGCCTGTCGTGTAGTACAAAATCAATATCGGGATAGCGGCGATTACTTTCGGCAATGCATTGCGGAATCAAATGTGCAGAAATCGTCTGACTGGCCGCAACGCGGACTGTCCCGGAAAGCTGCTTCCCCACCCTGCCCACGTCACGCAGCGTACTGTTGAGTTCATCCAGCAGGCGCTCCAGACGCGCAGCCAGCTGCTGCCCCGCCTCGGTGAGTACCACTTCACGCGTGGTACGATCCAACAGGCGCACGCCGGTCTGTAATTCCAGTTCTTTTACGCTATGACTCACTGCCGACTGGCTCAGTCCGATCATCTCCCCGGCACGGCTAAAGCTGCGGGCCTGGGCGACGGTGACAAAAACACGAAGCTGACGAAGGGAATAATTCATCTGTTTTATTCATGAATGGATGCAATAAATCGATTTTATTTCTCAAACGGAACAAAGCACAATAGCGAAATCTGATTTCAGGAGCGTTTATGAAACTGTTTCGTGTTCTCGATCCCTTTACCCTTACGCTGATTGCCGTTGTCCTGCTGGCCTCTTTCTTCCCGGCGCGCGGTAGTTTTGTTCCGTTTATCGAAGGCCTGACAACGGCAGCTATTGCCCTGCTGTTCTTCATGCACGGGGCGAAGCTGTCTCGTGAAGCGATCATCGCCGGGGGCTGCCACTGGCGACTTCACCTGTGGGTAATGTGCAGCACCTTCATTCTGTTCCCGATCCTCGGCGTGCTCTTCGCCTGGTGGGCACCGGTGAACGTCGATCCGGCGTTGTATACCGGCTTCCTGTACCTGTGCATTTTGCCCGCGACCGTCCAGTCGGCCATCGCGTTTACGTCACTGGCAGGCGGCAACGTTGCGGCAGCAGTCTGCTCTGCATCAGCCTCCAGCCTGTTGGGGATTTTTGTCTCGCCGCTGTTGGTTGGCCTGCTGATGAATATGCATGGCGCAGAGGGTAACCTTGAGCAAGTTGGTAAAATCTGCCTGCAACTGTTGCTGCCGTTCGTGCTTGGGCATCTTTCTCGTCCGTGGACCGGGGATTTCGTCGCGCGAAACAAAAAGTGGATTGGCAAAACCGACCAGACCTCGATTCTGTTAGTGGTTTACTCCGCCTTTGGCGAAGCCGTAGTGAATGGGATCTGGCACAAGGTCGGGATTGGTTCGCTGCTGTTTATCGCGCTGGTGAGCATCGTGTTACTGGCGATTGTGATCGCAGTGAATACTTTTGCCGCCCGTAAATTTGGCTTCAATAAAGCGGATGAAATCACCATTGTGTTCTGCGGCTCGAAAAAGAGTCTCGCCAACGGTATCCCGATGGCCAATATTCTCTTCCCGACGTCGGTGATTGGCATGATGGTGCTGCCGCTGATGATCTTCCACCAGATTCAGCTGATGGTCTGTGCGGTGATGGCGCGTCGTTACAAGCGCGAGACAGAGAAGCTGGCGCAGGAAGAGACCCGCGCCGCGAAAGCTTAAGGACGCTTGAGGGGCTGAACCAGATGGCTCAGCCCTTCGCTTTTAATGAGCAGTGTGATAGCCATCAGCTCGCCGAGTCGCCCGGCAGGGAATTGATCCTTACGCGCAAACCACAGAAAATACTCTTCCGGCACGTCAATCAATCGACGTCCCTTGTATTTTCCGAATGGCATTTCGGTATTGGCAATCTCGATGAGCTGTTCTTTCTCCACATTACTCTCCCAGTAGCCTAATCATTTCGGCTTCGTCGATAACTTCAATGCCCAGCTCCTGCGCTTTCGCCAGTTTCGAGCCTGCCGCTTCACCGGCAATCACCAGATCGGTTTTCTTCGATACGCTGCCCGCCACTTTTGCACCCAGCGCCACCAGACGCGCTTTGGCGTCGTCACGGGACAACTGACTCAGGCTGCCGGTGAGTACCACGGTTTTGCCCGCAAACGGGCTGTCGATCTCTTCGACGTTGACGACAACCGGTGCGGGCCAGTGAATGCCCTCTTCCAGCAATTTACCGATCACTTCGCGGTTGCTCTCTTCCGCAAAGAAGTTAAAGACGTGAGTGGCAACGACGATACCGACGTCCGGCACTTTTTGCAGATCGTCAATCGAGGCCTTTTCGAGCAGCTCAAGCGTACCGAAATGAGCAGCCAGTCCGGCAGCGGTCGCCTCACCGACTTCACGAATACCCAGAGCATACAAGAACCGTGCGAAGGTCGTTTCTTTGGCTTTCTCCAGCGCATTCACCACGTTTTGCGCGGATTTTGGCCCCATGCGATCCAGTCCTGTCAGCTTTCCAGCCGTCAAGTGGAACAGATCAGCAGGCGTGTGGACATACTCTTTCTCGACCAACTGATCGATAATTTTATCGCCCATCCCGTCGACATCCATCGCCCGACGGGAGACGAAGTGTTTGAGCGCTTCTTTGCGCTGCGCCCCGCAGATTAACCCGCCAGTGCAGCGCGTCACGACCTCGCCCTCTACGCGCTCAACGTCGGAACCACATACCGGACAGTGGGTCGGAAATTCAATGGCACGAGTGTCATCAGGGCGTTCAGATTCGACAACGTTCACCACTTGGGGGATCACATCACCCGCGCGACGAACAACGACTTTATCGCCAATCCGCAGGCCCAGACGTGCAATTTCATCAGCGTTATGCAGAGTCGCATTGCTGACCAATACACCCGCGACCTGAACAGGTTCCAGACGTGCGACCGGGGTAATCGCCCCGGTACGGCCTACCTGAAATTCCACGTCGCGCACGAAGGTCATCTGTTCCTGAGCGGGGAATTTAAAGGCCACCGCCCAACGCGGTGCACGCGCCACAAAACCTAACTGTTCCTGAAGCGCCAGCGAGTTCACTTTGATGACCACGCCATCGATATCAAACCCGAGTGACGGACGGTCCGCTTCGACCTGATGATAAAATGCCAGCACCGCTTCCGGTGAGTCGCAAAGTTTCACCCGATTACTGACCGGCAGTCCCCACTCTTTAAATTGCAGCAGGCGACCCAGATGGGTATCAGGCAGTTCTCCGCCCTCAAGAATACCCACGCCGTAGCAGAAGAACGTCAGTGGGCGCTTCGCCGTTATCCGTGGATCAAGCTGACGCAGCGATCCTGCCGCAGCATTACGCGGGTTAGCAAACAGCTTTCCACCGGTGCGACGCGCTTCATCGTTAATCTTTTCAAAGCCAGCCTGCGGGAGGAACACTTCACCGCGCACTTCGAGGCGTGCGGGAATGTTCTCGCCGCGCAGCTTCAGTGGTATTGCGCGGATGGTCCGCACGTTGGTGGTGATGTCTTCACCAGTTGTGCCATCGCCGCGCGTGGCGGCGCGCACCAGCACGCCATTTTCATACAGGATACTCACCGCCAGACCGTCGAGCTTCAGCTCACAGCACCATGTCAGCGTTTCAGCGCTTTTCAGTCGGTCCTGGACACGCTTGTTAAACGCGAGAAAACTGTCTTCGTCGAAAACGTTATCCAGTGACAGCATCGGCACTTCATGACGCACCTGGCTGAAAGAGGCCAGCGGAGCCGCACCCACGCGCTGCGTCGGCGAATCCGGGGTGATGAGATCGGGGTGTTGTGTTTCCAGCTCGCGCAGTTCGCGCATCAGGCGGTCATACTCCGCATCCGGGATTTCCGGTGCATCCATCACGTGATACAAATATTCATGATGGCGAAGTGTGGTTCGTAGCTGTGTGAGTTGTTGTTCGATTGAGTCCATATCGCACCATCAATGAGAAAAACCCCCGACAGGCGGGGGTTGAGGAGGAGTGGAAGAGAACGTAGCGTTTACGCGTTAGCTTCCTTTACTTCGCGGATGCGATCCTGATACTCGCGCAGTTTCTGCGGCGTCATCATGCGACGCTGATCGTCGAGTACCACACCACCGACTTCATCGGCGATATGCTGGGCGGATTGCAGCATCAGCTTAAAGTTTTGCAGTTCATCGCCGTAAGAAGGCACCTGCATAAAGATAGTGATACCAGGCGTGGTGAAATCACCGCTCATTTCCGGGTCGAAAGTCCCCGGATTGACCATATTGGCCAGGCTAAACAGCGCGGGGCCGCTGCCGTCCGGGCTCAGATGGCGGTGGAAAATGTTCATGTCGCCAAACTTGAAACCCGCCTGCTGGATGCTGTTAAGCAACACTTCACCGTTGAGCTGAGTGCCATGATGAGCAGCCACGTTCATGATGATCACCGTTTCTTTACGCTGCGGCTTTTCAGTCACTGGCGCTTCTTCAACAACCGGCTCCGGCTCAAAGACCGGCTCAGGCTGCGGGGCTGGCTGCGTGTGAACAGGCTGCGGCGGTGTTTCTGGCGGCAGTGGCTGAACAGGACGCGGCGCTTGCGGCGCGGGCTGTGGCACAGGTTGCTGTTGCACAGGCGGCTGCTGTGGCTGGCGCACCGGCTCTTCAACCGGCTGCGGAGCAACAGGCTGGCGCGGCTGTGCAGACGCGTAAGGCGGCTGGTACTGGTGCTGTGGAGGCTGACGAGGCGCTTCATGCTCCCCATGACCTGCAGCAGGCGCAGTTGTATTGACCCGATGAACGCGGACTTCACCCACGCCTTCGTCGTCGGTATCTTCGATGTCGTCATCACCGTCATCGTCGTTACGACTGGACTTCATGCGCTTCAGTGGGCGATCGCGAAACATCGAGGAGCGTTCTTTACGGCTGGTCCAGAAACCATGTACCAGTAAAGCGAGTATGGCGATCGCGCCAACAATGATTAATATCAGACGCAAATCCTGCATCATTATATTCTCTGTTGTTCTAACACCTTGCCACCACGGCAAACATTTACTCACTAAGAGTATTTGCCGATTACGTCAAGTGCAAGTGTGTGCAGAGCATTCAAAGCATAAAGATGAACGAAATCGTGCTTTTTGCTGTTTTTTCGAACATTTCCGAACTGGTCATTGGTCCATAACTCGATAATATAGGCGTGCAATTCCACTGGTTGTGAAAAAAGGAGTACAGCCTGGTTATGGTTTCAACATCAACAACGACTCCGCGCAGCGGTATCTGGTACTTTTCTCAGGGATGGAAACTGGTCTCCCTGCCAGGCATTCGCCGTTTTGTGATCCTGCCCCTGCTGATCAACATTCTGCTGATGGGTGGTGCTTTCTGGTGGCTGTTTACGCAACTCGAAAGCTGGGTACCGGCCATCATGAGCCACGTCCCCGACTGGCTGCAATGGCTGAGCTATTTGCTGTGGCCGATTGTGGTCATCTCCGTCCTGTTAGTTTTTGGCTATTTCTTCTCAACGATAGCCAACTGGATCGCCGCCCCGTTTAATGGGCTGTTGGCAGAACAACTCGAAGCACGACTGACGGGGGCCACACCGCCTGATACCGGCGTACTCGGCATAATGAAAGATGTGCCGCGCATCATGAAGCGCGAATGGCAAAAGTTTGCATGGTACCTGCCACGCGCGATTGTCCTGCTGATCCTCTATTTTATCCCCGGCATTGGCCAGACCGTTGCGCCGGTGCTGTGGTTCCTGTTTAGCGCCTGGATGCTGGCGATTCAGTATTGCGACTATCCATTCGACAACCATAAAGTGCCGTTTAAAGAGATGCGCACGGCGCTGCGCTCGCAAAAGGTCATCAATATGCAGTTTGGTGCCCTGACCAGCCTGTTCACAATGATCCCTTTCCTTAACCTGTTCATCATGCCGGTCGCCGTCTGCGGCGCGACCGCGATGTGGGTGGATTGCTACCGTGCTAAGCACGCGTTATGGAAGTAATGCAAAACTGTGTAAATGGGGGGCGGCTTATGCCCTCCTTATTCCATACTGATAGCCATTATTTCCTTGCAGCATATAGATATGCGATTTCCTTACTTCCGCATACTTATCCAACGGGTATGCTGGGACGGTATCCCAATTTCATACAGTTAAGGACAGGCCATGAGTAAGATTTACGAAGACAACTCGCTGACTATCGGTCATACGCCACTGGTTCGACTGAACCGTATCGGTAATGGACGCATTCTGGCGAAGGTAGAATCACGTAACCCGAGCTTCAGCGTAAAATGCCGTATCGGTGCAAACATGATTTGGGATGCCGAAAAACGTGGCGTTCTGAAGCCTGGCGTTGAACTGGTTGAACCGACCAGCGGCAACACCGGTATCGCTCTGGCCTACGTTGCCGCTGCGCGTGGCTACAAATTAACGCTGACGATGCCAGAAACCATGAGCATTGAGCGTCGCAAGCTGCTGAAAGCACTGGGCGCGAATCTGGTTCTGACCGAAGGCGCGAAAGGCATGAAAGGTGCCATTCAGAAAGCAGAAGAAATTGTCGCCAGCGACCCGGCCAAATACCTGCTGCTGCAGCAGTTCAGCAACCCGGCAAACCCGGAAATCCACGAAAAAACCACCGGCCCTGAAATCTGGGAAGATACGGATGGCCAGGTTGACGTGTTTATCTCCGGCGTCGGCACTGGCGGGACGCTGACCGGCGTGAGCCGCTATATTAAAGGCACGAAAGGCAAAAAGGATCTCATCACCGTTGCCGTTGAGCCAACCGACTCCCCTGTCATCGCCCAGGCGCTGGCTGGCGAAGAGATAAAACCAGGCCCGCACAAAATTCAGGGCATCGGCGCAGGCTTTATTCCGGGCAACCTCGATCTCAAGCTGATTGATAAAGTGGTCGCCATTACCAATGAAGAAGCCATCTCTACGGCGCGTCGTCTGATGGACGAAGAAGGTATTCTGGCCGGTATCTCTTCCGGTGCAGCAGTGGCTGCTGCGCTTAAGCTTCAGGAAGATGAAACCTTTACCAATAAGAATATTGTGGTTATCCTACCGTCCTCGGGTGAGCGTTATTTAAGCACTGCACTGTTTGCCGATCTGTTCACGGAAAAAGAACTGCAACAGTAATGCCAGCATGTTAAGAACGCGTAAAAAAGCACCCAAAAGGGTGCTTTTTTGTGGCCTGCATCAAACTTTTACTCCTCCTGGCATTGATTCACCCCGTCGGGTCTGGTATTTAACCTGACAATTATTTTGAAGCGCGAAATTAATCAATGTCGGAAATAGCGAAGCTGAATCGATTTTATGATTTGGTTCAAGTCTTGCTTTCACTGCATAATGTTTAATGACGAGCGAAACGTCAGCGCTAACAAGACAGGCTAAAGTTAAGCCGCCAGGCTAGACTTTAGTTCCACAACACTAAACCTATAAGTTGGGGAAATACAATGTTCCAGCAAGAAGTTACCATTACTGCTCCAAACGGTCTGCACACCCGCCCTGCTGCTCAGTTTGTTAAAGAAGCAAAAGGCTTCACTTCTGAGATCACTGTGACCTCCAACGGCAAAAGCGCTAGCGCAAAAAGCCTGTTTAAGCTGCAAACTCTGGGCCTGACTCAGGGTACCGTTGTCACCATCTCTGCGGAAGGTGAAGACGAGCAGAAAGCAGTTGAGCATCTGGTTAAACTGATGGCTGAGCTCGAGTAAGTTCCGGGTTCTTTTTAATATCAGTCACAAGTAAGGTAGGGTTATGATTTCAGGCATTTTAGCATCCCCGGGTATCGCTTTCGGCAAAGCACTTCTGCTGAAAGAAGACGAGATCGTCATCGACCGGAAAAAAATTTCTGCCGACAAGGTTGATCAGGAAGTTGAGCGTTTTCTGAGCGGTCGTGCCAAGGCATCAGCGCAGCTGGAAGCGATCAAAACTAAAGCTGGCGAAACTTTCGGTGAAGAAAAAGAAGCCATCTTCGAAGGGCACATCATGCTGCTCGAAGATGAGGAGCTGGAGCAGGAAATCATAGCCCTGATTAAAGATAAGGGCATGACGGCCGACGCGGCTGCACATGAAATTATCGAAGGCCAGGCTACTGCCCTCGAAGAACTGGATGATGAATACCTGAAAGAACGTGCGGCTGACGTACGTGATATCGGTAAGCGCCTGCTGCGCAACATCCTGGGTCTGGCGATTATCGACCTCAGCTCTATCCAGGACGAAGTTATCCTGGTTGCCGCTGACCTGACGCCGTCTGAAACCGCACAGCTGAACCTCAAAAAGGTGCTGGGTTTCATCACCGACGCCGGTGGCCGTACTTCCCACACCTCAATCATGGCGCGTTCTCTGGAATTGCCAGCCATCGTGGGTACCGGTAGCGTCACCTCTCAGGTGAAAAACGACGACTATCTGATTCTGGATGCCGTAAACAATCTGGTTTACGTCAACCCAACCAACGAAGAAATCGAACAACTGCGTGCCGTTCAGGAGCAAGTCGCTTCTGAAAAAGCGGAACTGGCCAAACTGAAAGATCTGCCAGCCATTACGCTGGACGGTCATCAGGTGGAAGTTTGCGCGAACATCGGTACCGTCCGTGACGTTGACGGCGCTGAGCGCAACGGCGCGGAAGGCGTGGGTCTGTATCGTACTGAGTTCCTGTTCATGGACCGTGACTCACTGCCAACTGAAGATGAGCAGTTTGCGGCGTACAAAGCGGTTGCTGAAGCCTGTGGCTCACAAGCGGTTATCGTACGTACTATGGATATCGGTGGCGACAAAGAGCTGCCGTACATGAACTTCCCGAAAGAAGAAAACCCATTCCTGGGCTGGCGTGCAGTGCGTATCGCGATGGATCGTAAAGAGATCCTGTACGCGCAGGTACGTGCAATCCTGCGTGCTTCTGTATTCGGTAAATTGCGCATCATGTTCCCAATGATCATCTCTGTTGAAGAAGTGCGTGCACTGAAAGCTGAGATCGAAATCATGAAGGCGCAGCTGCGTGAAGAAGGTAAAGCCTTTGATGAAACTATCGAAGTGGGCGTGATGGTGGAAACACCAGCGGCAGCAACGATTGCTCGTCATTTGGCCAAAGAAGTCGACTTCTTTAGTATTGGCACCAATGATTTAACGCAGTACACCCTGGCAGTTGACCGTGGTAATGATATGATTTCACATCTCTACCAACCAATGTCACCGTCCGTACTCACGCTAATCAAGCAAGTTATTGATGCTTCTCATGCTGAAGGTAAATGGACAGGCATGTGTGGTGAGCTTGCAGGCGACGAACGTGCTACACTTCTGTTGCTGGGTATGGGTCTGGACGAATTCTCTATGAGCGCCATTTCCATCCCGCGCATTAAGAAGATTATCCGTAACACGAACTTCGAAGATGCGAAGGTGTTAGCAGAGCAGGCTCTTGCTCAACCGACAACGGACGAGTTAATGACGCTGGTTAACAAGTTCATTGAAGAAAAAACAATCTGCTAATCCACGAGATGCGGCCCAAATTACTGCTTAGGAGAAGATCATGGGTTTGTTCGATAAACTGAAATCTCTGGTTTCTGATGATAAGAAAGACACCGGAACTATTGAGATTATTGCTCCGCTGTCTGGCGAAATCGTCAATATCGAAGACGTGCCGGATGTAGTATTTGCCGAAAAAATCGTTGGTGATGGTATTGCTATCAAACCAACTGGTAACAAAATGGTTGCGCCAGTTGACGGCACCATCGGTAAAATTTTTGAAACCAACCATGCGTTCTCTATCGAATCTGATAGCGGTATCGAACTGTTCGTACACTTCGGTATCGACACCGTTGAGCTGAAAGGCGAAGGCTTCAAGCGTATCGCTGAAGAAGGCCAGCGTGTGAAAGTTGGCGACCCGGTGATCGAATTCGATCTGGCGCTGCTGGAAGAGAAAGCCAAGTCTACCCTGACTCCGGTTGTTATCTCCAACATGGACGAAATCAAAGAACTGATCAAACTGTCTGGCAGCGTGACCGTGGGCGAAACCCCGGTGATCCGCATCAAGAAGTAATTCTTGCCGCACAGAAAAATGGCGCCTTCGGGCGCCATTTTTGTTTATGCGGGGAGGATTAGCTCGTCAAAGCCCTTTTCCTGGGTGTACTTCATCACCTCAGTGACCCGATCGCCTGCACAGCGGATTGCATCGGCCACGTCCTTGCCCTGCACAATGCCGCTTACCAGCTCTGAACAGAACAGATCGCCGGTTCCTTTCAGGTCAGTCGCAACACGCGGATGATCCGTTACCGTCACAGCGTCTTTCGTCACCAGAACCACGTGAATGTTCTCCGGGTCAGACTCCACCGGCGCGCTAGTAATCGCTACCCATTTCAGCGTGTCGGACAGCAAACTTTTTGCCGCAGCCACAGCGCTCTCCGGGGTGCGGCACGGTTGATCGCTTAGCACTTCCAGCTCAAAAACATTCGGCGTAATTCCCTGCGCCAGCGGCAGTAAATGCTGGCGATAGGCTTCAGGAATTTCAGGCTTCACGTAGATACCGCTGTCGATATCGCCAATCACCGGGTCGACCAGTACCAGCAAATCCGGGTGTTTTGCTTTGATCGCGACAAGCCACTGGGCCAGGATTTTAATCTGGCTGGCGCTGCCCATATAGCCGGTGGTCACCGCTTTAAGCTCGCGCAACACATCGCGTTCTTCCAGCGCTTGCAGGTAGCCGCTGAACCAGTCGTCGGGGATCACGCCGCCGTAAAACGTGTCGTAATGCGGGGTATTGCTGAACAGCACCGTTGGAACTGCCGTAACGGTCAACTGATGTTGTCTGATATTCGGCACCGCAATGCTGTTGCCCACGCTGCCGTAAACCACCTGCGACTGCACAGCCACGATATCCGTCTGCTGCGCACGGGTTTTATCCCGAAATAAAATCATCTCCATGACGCTTAAATCCCCGCCCCCTGCGAATAACTCTCTTCACCAAAGACCCCGGTAGACAGATAACGATCGCCGCGATCGCAGATAATTGCGACCACCACCGCGCCCGGATTCGCCTGCGCCACGCGCAACGCTCCAGCTACCGCGCCACCCGAACTGACGCCACAGAAAATGCCTTCACGCACCGCCAGTTCACGCATGGTATTTTCCGCCTCACGCTGATGAATATCCAGCACCTGGTCCACAAGCTGGGCATTAAAAATCCCCGGCATGTATTCCGCAGGCCAGCGCCGAATACCCGGAATGCTGCTCCCCTCTTCCGGTTGCAGGCCAACAATCGTCACCTTGCTTTGCTGTTCGCGCAAAAAACGCGACACGCCAGTAATGGTTCCGGTAGTCCCCATGCTGGAGACGAAATGACTGATGCGTCCGTCAGTTTGACGCCAGATTTCGGGGCCAGTGGTGGTGTAGTGCGCGTAAGGGTTATCGGGATTATTGAACTGATCCAGCAGTTTTCCTTCGCCGCGCTGGGCCATTTCGAGTGCCAGATCGCGCGCCCCTTCCATCCCCTGCTCTTTGGTCACGAGAATCAGTTCCGCACCGTAAGCACGCATCGCAGCACGACGCTCCTGGCTCATGTTGTCCGGCATCAGCAGCTTCATGCGATAGCCTTTCAGCGCCGCAATCATCGCCAGCGCAATGCCGGTGTTGCCGCTGGTCGCTTCGATCAGCACGTCGCCGGGTTTGATTTCCCCGCGCTTTTCAGCTTCTACAATCATCGACAGCGCCGCCCTGTCTTTAACAGAACCCGCAGGATTATTGCCTTCCAGTTTGACCCAAATTTCGCTGCCGTTACCGGGATGCATACGCTGTAGTTTGACCAGAGGGGTGTTGCCGATGGTGTGTTCTAATGTGTTCACGAATTCTGTCCAATAAAAAGCCCGGTGGCGCTTTCGCTTACCGGGCCTACAGGGATCGTTTTGTAGGCCGGGTAAGCGCTGCGCCACCCGGCAAATACCACGTCTAATTAACCTATCAGGCCGACTCCGCCAGAGCAAGACTCTCGCGCGACTCGATACGCTCGTTGCCGTGATAGATTCGGGCATGTTGTAAGCCGACAAACAGACGATCGCCGCGTGACGGAGCCTCTTCATCACGCATCACCACCGTCAACGGCTCGGTATACCAGCCCAACGGTTGTACCACCAGATGGGTGTAGTGACCTTTAGGGCTCGCTTCCAGTACTTGTACCGGCAGCGGGGAATCGAGGCTGGTGCGGCGGCTAACGTCCACTTCCCACGGGCGCAGGAACAGATCGACCGGTCCCTGATGGGCAGGCGTGTAGCCCAGCGGCCAGCGGTGCGCGCCGACATGGAACTGTCCGCCGCGAATGTTACCCTGCATGCGGTTAACTTCGCCCATAAACTCCAGCACGAAGCGGGTCGCTGGCTCGCGCCACAGCTGTTCAGGCTCATCAACCTGTTCGATATTCCCCTGGCTCATCACGACCACGCGATCGGCGACTTCCATCGCCTCTTCCTGATCGTGGGTCACGAAGACGCTGGTGAATTTCAGCTCTTCATGCAGCTGACGCAGCCAGCGCCTAAGCTCTTTACGCACCTGGGCGTCCAGCGCACCAAAAGGTTCGTCGAGCAGCAGAATTTGCGGCTCAACAGCCAGGGCACGCGCCAGCGCCACGCGCTGTTTCTGCCCACCGGAAAGCTGCGCCGGGTAGCGATCAGCGAGATGGGCCAGCTGCACCATTTCCAGCAGTTTGGTCACTTTCGCTTTGATGGTCGCGGCATTTGGGCGCTCGCGGCGCGGCAATACGGTCAGGCCAAAGGCGATGTTATCGAACACCGTCATATGGCGGAACAGGGCGTAATGCTGGAACACAAAACCGACTTTACGATCGCGAGCATGCAGGCGGCTGACATCGGTTCCGTGGAAACGAATGTGCCCGCTGGTCTGATGCTCGAGACCGGCAATAATACGCAGCAGCGTGGTTTTACCGGAACCGGATGGCCCAAGCAGCGCCACCATCTGTCCGGAAGGGATATCCAGCGAGATATCGTTCAGCACCTGGGTGCGACCAAAAGACTTCTTAATATTGGCAATCTCAATGCTCATGATTTCCCTCCTGCTGCAGGCGTTTTTCCTGATTCTCTAAACGCCACTGCACCACACTCTTTAAAAACAAGGTCAAAATAGCCATCAGCGTCAGCAGGGCTGCGGCGGTAAAGGAACCGACGGTGTTATAATCCTGCTCCAGCAATTCAATTTGTAGCGGTAGCGACAGGGTTTCGCCGCGAATCGAGCCGGACACCACCGACACCGCGCCAAACTCACCGATCGCGCGCGCGTTGGTCAGCACCACGCCGTACAGCAGTGCCCAGCGGATGTTCGGCAGCGTCACACGCCTGAACATCTGCCAGCCGGATGCGCCCAGCAGGATCGCCGCTTCGTCTTCGTGGCTGCCCTGGCTTAACATCACCGGCACCAGCTCACGCACCACAAACGGACAGGTCACGAATACCGTCACCAGCACCATGCCCGGCCAGGCGAACATAATTTGCAGGTTGTGCTCGTCGAGCCAGCCGCCGAGCGGCCCGTTGGAGCCGTAAAACAGCAGATAAATCAGACCGGCAACCACCGGTGAGACCGCAAACGGAATATCCAGCAGGGTCAGCAACAGCTGACGGCCCGGAAAGTCAAAGCGCGTCACCAGCCACGCCAGCAAAATCCCGAACACCAGATTCACCGGCACGGAAATCAGGGCGATCATCACCGTCAGCCAAATCGCGTGCAGCATGTCCGGGTCGGCCAGGTTTTGCAGCGCGGGCATAATCCCCTTGCTGAACGCCTGCACGAAGATGTAAACCATCGGCACCACGAGAATAAAGGCGGATACCAGTATTCCGGTGCCAATCAGAAACCATTTTCCCCAGTTGATGCGGGGGGCGTCGTAGCGCTTCAATTGAGTAACTTCCGCCATCAGTGACCTACCACACGCCGACCAAAGCGACTTTGCAGAGTGTTAATCGAGAACAGCAGCAGCAGTGACGCGGCGAGGATCACCGAGGCAATCGCGCTTGCCGCAGGATAGTCAAACTCCTGCAAGCGCACAAAAATCATCAGCGAGGTGACTTCGGTTTTCCACGCAATATTCCCGGCGATAAAAATGACCGCGCCAAACTCGCCGAGGCTACGGGTGAACGACAGCGCCACGCCGGCCAGCAGCGCCGGAGAGAGCTCCGGTAATACCACTTTGCAGAAGCTCTGAATGCGCGTCGCACCCAGCGTTTCGGCGGCTTCTTCGTATTCCGGTCCTAACTCTTCGAGAACGGGCTGCACGGTACGTACCACAAACGGGATGCTGGTGAAAGCCATCGCCACCGCGATCCCAAGCCAGGTATAGGTCACTTTGATGTCGAACTGCGCCAGCCACTGGCCGTAAAATCCGTTCACCGAAAACAGCGACGCCAGAGTCAAACCGGCGACCGCCGTCGGCAGCGCGAAAGGTAAATCCATCAGCGCGTCGAGCAGTGTGCGGCCCGGAAAGCGATAGCGGGTTAAGATCCACGCCATCAGCAGGCCGAATACGCCGTTGAAAATCGATGCCACAAACGCCGACAGCAGCGTCACTTTATAGGCCGCCACCACCTGCGGGTTGGTGATGACTTCCCAGTACTGCGCCCAGCTCATCTGCGCCAGCTGCATCACCAGCGCACTTAACGGCAACAACAAAATCAGACAGACGAACAGCAGGCTGGTCCCGAGGCTTAAGGTAAAGCCCGGCAGCACACGTCTGGAGGAGACGGCTAACATTACTTACGCCCCGCCGCCAGCAGTTTGTCCAGCTCACCGCCGGTGGTGAAGTGGGTTTTCATCACTTCAGGCCAGGAGCCAAACTGGTCTTCCACGCGGAACAGCTCGGTCTGCGGGAATTTGTCTTTCAGCTTGTCCATCACGTCCGGATTCGCCACGCGATAGTAATAGTCGGTGATGATGGTTTGCGCCTGTGGGCTGTAGAGATAGTTCAGGTACGCTTTCGCCGCTTTCTCGGTGCCGTTGGATTTGACGTTTTTATCCACCCACGCCACCGGGAATTCCGCAAAGATATTGACCTTCGGCACCACCACTTCGAAGCCCTGCGCTTCATACTGTTTACGGATGTTGTTCACTTCCGATTCGAAGCTTATCAGCACATCCCCCAGACCGCGCTCCACGAAGGTGGTGGTCGCCCCGCGACCGCCGGTATCGAACACTTCGACGTTTCTCAGGAACTGGGTCATGAACTGTTCGGTTTTGGCTTTATCGCCGCCGTCGGCTTTATCGGCTGCACCCCAGGCCGCGAGATAGGTATAACGCGCGTTACCGGAGGTTTTTGGATTCGGGAAGATCAGCTTCACGTCAGAACGCACCAGATCGTTCCAGTCGTGGATGTTCTTCGGGTTACCCTTACGCACCAGGAACGCCATTGTGGAGTAGAACGGCGAGCTGTTGTTCGGCAGACGGCTCTGCCAGTCCGCCGGGATCAGGTTGCCTTTGTCATGCAGGATCTGCACGTCGGTAATCTGGTTGTAGGTCACCACATCGGCTTTCAGGCCCTGCAAAATCGCCAGCGCCTGCTTGGAAGAGCCCGCGTGAGATTGCTTGATGGTCAGCTTGTCGCCGTTATTGTCTTTCGCCCACTGCTGTTCAAACGGCGGGTTCAGGGCGGCAAACAGTTCGCGGGAAACATCATAGGAACTGTTGAGCAGCTCAGTCGCCTGCGCCTGTGCAACCAGCAGCACGGAAGCTGCCAGCGCCAGATATCCTTTTTTCAGTACAGTAACGGCCATTGCGCACCCTTATAAATGTGATGACTAACTTATTGCCATAATATTTATAACGGGTACGAAAGGAGTAACGGTTTTATATACCGTTTGGTGATTTAGCAGCAGAAAAGGGAATAAGGGTACCAGGCGGGGTGCGGCCTGATGCCCTCACCCCGGCCCTCTCCCACAGGAAGAGGGAGAAAAACAATTACAGAGCCATTAGACGCTCAACGGACGGCGCGAAGTAGTAGCCGCCGGTCACCGGTTTGGTGAAGCGCAGCATGGCGTCGCGTTTACCGTCGGTGTCACCGAACATGCTCAGCAGCTGCTGTTCGATGTTGTACAGACGCGCACAGTAGGCGCAGAAATACAGACCGTGGGTGCCGCTCGCCGTGCCGTACGGCAGGCTCTGGCGGACAATCTTCAGACCTTTGCCATCTTCTTTCAGATCGACACGGGTCAGGTGAGACGTTGCCGGACGCTCGTCGCCGTCGATCTCTTCGTTGGCTTCTTTGGTACGACCGATCATCATCTCCTGATCGTGCACGCTCATGCGGTTCAGCTGCTTGAGGTTGTGCTCCCAGCGCTGCACAAACACGTAGCTGCCGCCCGCGTCCACGCCATCTTTGATAACAGCCACATCGCGACGGGTTTCTTCGCCTGCCGGGTTCTCGGTACCGTCGACGAAGCCGCTCAGGTCACGTTCTTCCACCCAGCGGAAACCGTGAACTTCTTCCTGCACTTCAATGCTGTCGCCAAAGGCTTCAATTGCCGCCTGAGCAACCGAGAAATTCACGTCATGACGCAGAGAGAGGATATGGATCAGCACGTCGTACTGAGTCGCCGGGGCCAGGCCTTTACCGTAAGGGATAAAGTCTTTCAGCTCGGTTGCGCCTTCGCCACCGCTCAGCTGGCGCCAGACGTTGTTGCCAAAAGCCACCACTGCGCCAAGATGGGCATCCGGGAATTTGGCCTCGAAGGTCGCCAGTTTATCGATAAATACTTTGCTGGCCGCACGCAGGGCATCCACATCCCCTTTTACATTGGCTTCAATCCAAATCGCCGCGCGGCAATGTTCTGGCAAAATGCCACTCTGAACCTGAGACATCGCTCCTCCTGAAAAAAAGATGCCACGCGTTCGTGGCATTGATGGCGGCTATTATACCTGGATTTCAGCGAGGCGGTTTGTTCAGGCGCAAATTACTGCGTCCAGATAATCTTGCTGACTTTCCAGTTTTTGAGGGTGTCATCAGCAGGCATCAACCCTTCCGGACCGCTCCATTCGCCGGTGAAAACATAGCGAATATGCTGGCTGTCTTTGGCTTTACACTCCACGGCGACTTTATCGTCCGCCACCGCGCTTTCGCAGTTGCCGAATGCTTTCTGATACAGGTCGCTAAACGGCGTGCCCACTTTGACGCCGCTGTCGGTTTCCACATCGCTGTCCAGCACCTCAACGCGGTTCACGGTGCCTTTATCGCCGGTGATAATCAGCGCCAGTTTGTCGTCTTTCAGCGCTTCGAAGTAATGCACGATGGTGCCGTTCTCGGTTTTCATACCGCTGCGCAGGCGGTAGTCGCTGCTGAGCTCTGACTGGATGGCATCCTGGTCCAGGGCGGTTGTCGCGTTGATATTCCCGACGCCCTTTTCGGTCACTTCAAATGAGGAACCAAACCAGTTCCACGGATAAGCCGCCGACCAGTTGATGGAGGAGATTGACGAGAGCGTTGAACACCCGGTTAATACCAGCGGCAAAGCGCATAAAACTAAACGCAGCGATTTCATTGAAACGTCCTTTCTTGTTAATTCAACGCTTGTTGGAGTGCAGCATCGATAAAAAGTGCCTTTAATCTTTTTCGATGGCGAAACTGGCGCGCAGACGCGGATGGGTCAGCAGCCACAGCAGTGCAACAATATCCGCCACCACCAGCGCAATGCCAATACCGCTCATTGGCTCACCGTAAAACCACAGCAGCGGTTGCCAGCATAACAGCACCACTTGGGCCAGAATCAGCAGCCAGCGCAGGCTGTACCACAGGCGTGGAAAAAGTTGCCTACGACCGCTGAGTAAAAACGCCAGCACTGCCGGGACGCCAGGCAACAGTCCGAGCCAGAAGTTATCGTGGTCGGGATAGAACAGATTCAGCAGCGTACTGCCCTGATCGCGGGATGCTCCCGCTACCACAAACAGTACCCAGGTTCGTGCCTGTAAGAGCAAAACGCACCAGAACAACAACGGCAATTTGACGCGGCCCTGGCTGTCATAGTGGGCCGGGTGAAACTCAATATTCTTCATCTTCGATCAGGCGCTTACCGAGGTTCAGGACATCAGCATGTTCATAGCCCAGACGCTCGTACATGCCGAGCACCACGTCGTTGTCTTCGCGCACCATTATCTGAATTTTCGGACAGCCGCGCGCGATCAGCTTCTTTTCCAGACGATTGAGTAGCGCGTTGGCAATGCCGCGCGCGCGATATTCCGGGTGTACGCCCAGATAATACGCCGAGCCGCGATGTCCGTCGTAACCGCCCATCACCGTGCCCACGACTTCGCCGTTCACTTCAGCAACCAGGAACAGGCTCACGTCGTGATTCACCTTACGTTCGATATCCATTTCCGGATCGTTCCACGGACGCAGCAGATCGCAGCGTTCCCAAAGGGTAATCACCTCTTCGAAATCTTCCTGGCGAAAAACGCGTATCTCCATGGTATTAACCGCCTTTTTGGGTTTAAAAACAGTGATTATGGCGCGAACGCCGCCATTAGCCAATAAGCGGCGAAAAATGTGCAAAAATTTGGCATAATGTCACTCTGTCACGTATTGAAATGAAAAGTAAAACAATTCTCAACAAGGACTGTCGTCACGCGAAACGCGATACGATATAACACCAGGACCCCCAATTTTTTACAATTCAGGCCGCATGAGCACATTCAAACCTTTAAAAACACTCACATCGCGTCGTCAGGTTCTCAAAGCGGGGCTGGCGGCCTTGACGTTAACGGGCATCGCTCAGGCGCAGGCTAAAGACGATAGCACCCTGAAAACCAGTAACGGCCACAGCAAACCGAAAGCCAAAAAAGCGGGTGCTAAACGCGTGGTGATGCTCGATCCGGGCCACGGCGGGATTGACACCGGCGCGATTGGTCGCAACGGCTCGAAAGAGAAACATGTGGTGCTGGCGATTGCCAAAAACGTGCGCTCGATTTTACGCGCCAACGGAATCGACGCGCGCCTGACGCGCAGCGGCGACACCTTTATCCCGCTGTACGATCGCGTGGAAATCGCTCATCAGCACGGCGCAGATCTGTTTATGTCGATCCACGCCGACGGCTTTACCAACCCAAGCGCCGCGGGTGCATCAGTCTTTGCCCTCTCCAACCGTGGCGCAAGTAGCGCGATGGCAAAATACCTGTCCGATCGTGAAAACCGCGCGGACGAAGTGGCCGGTAAAAAAACCACCGATAAAGACCATCTGCTGCAACAGGTGCTGTTCGATCTGGTTCAGACCGACACCATCAAAAACAGCCTGACGCTCGGCTCGCACATCTTAAAGAAGATTAAGCCGGTGCATCGTTTGCACAGCAAAGGCACAGAACAGGCGGCGTTTGTGGTACTCAAGTCGCCGTCGATTCCGTCTGTGCTGGTCGAAACGTCATTCATTACCAACCCGGACGAAGAGCGCCTGCTCGGCACTACGGCATTTCGCCAGAAAATCGCCAATGCCATCGCTTCCGGGGTGATCAGTTACTTCAACTGGTTTGATAATCAAAAAGCGCATTCGTCGAGACGTAAATGAAACCGAATACTGAGCAGGTCAAAGCGTTTCTGCTGCAATTACAGGACACAATTTGCCAGCAACTGGCTGCCGTTGACGGCGGTGAGTTTCAGGAAGATAACTGGCAGCGCGAGGCCGGCGGCGGCGGACGTAGCCGCGTTCTGCGTAACGGCGGCGTGTTTGAGCAAGCGGGCGTCAATTTCTCTCACGTCCACGGCGACGCAATGCCTGCGTCTGCCACCGCGCATCGCCCGGAACTTGCCGGACGTAGCTTTGAAGCGATGGGCGTGTCACTGGTGGTGCATCCGCACAGCCCGTTTGTGCCGACCAGCCACGCCAACGTGCGCTTTTTCATCGCCGAGAAGCCGGGTGCCGATCCGGTGTGGTGGTTTGGCGGCGGATTCGATTTAACGCCTTATTACGGTTTCGAAGAAGACGCCATTCACTGGCACCGCACCGCGCGCGACCTGTGTCTGCCGTTTGGCGAGGACATTTATCCAAAGTACAAAAAGTGGTGCGACGACTATTTTTATCTCAAGCACCGGGATGAACAACGTGGGATTGGCGGGCTATTTTTCGACGATCTGAACACGTCGGATTTTGATACCGCGTTTGCCTTTATGCAGGCGGTGGGTGAAGGCTATACGGAGGCCTATCTGCCGATTGTTGAACGACGCAAAGACACCGATTACGGCGTGCGCGAGCGTGAGTTTCAGCTGTATCGTCGCGGGCGTTACGTAGAATTTAATCTGGTGTGGGATCGCGGAACGCTGTTTGGCCTGCAGACCGGCGGGCGCACGGAGTCGATTCTGATGTCGATGCCACCGCTGGTGCGCTGGGAATACAATTTTGAGCCAAAAGAAGGCAGCCCGGAGGCTGCCTTGAGTGAGTTTCTGAAAGTTCGGGACTGGGTTTAACGCCGGGCGGCGCTACGCTTGCACCGGCCTACAGGTATTGTAGGTCGGGTAAGCGAAGCGCCACCCGACAACACAACCGAACCCGTAGGTCGGGTAAGCGCAGCGCCACCCGACAACACAACCGAACCCGTAGGTCGGGTAAGCGCAGCGCCACCCGACAACACAACCGAACCCGTAGGTCGGATAAGCGCAGCGCCACCCGACAACACAGACGACTCCTCTCTTACAACGGCTGCGTCTGCGCCTCAACCACCGCTAATGCAACCATGTTGACGATACGACGCACGGACGCAATCGGCGTTAACACATGCACCGGTTTCGCCACACCCATCAGCACCGGCCCGACGGTCACCCCTTCAGAACTCGACACGCGCAGCAGGTTATAGCTGATACGCGCCGCTTCCACGTTCGGCATAATCAGCACGTTCGCTGAGCCTTTCAGCGGGCTGTCCGGCATCCGCTCGTTGCGGATACTCTCCACCAGCGCCGCGTCGCCGTGCATCTCACCGTCAATCATTAGCTCTGGCGCACGTTCACGCACCAGCTCCAGCGTCTGGCGCATTTTGCAGGCCGCCGCTGATTTGGACGAGCCAAAGTTCGAGTGCGACAGCAGCGCCACCTTCGGTTCGATACCGAAACGACGCACCGTTTCCGCCGCCATCACGGTTATTTCCGCCAGCTGTTCCGGCGTCGGATCGTCGTTAACGTAGGTATCGGCGATAAAGGTGTTGCCGCTTGGCAGCAGCAGCGCGTTCATCGCCCCCGCCGTATGCACGCCGTCACGATAGCCAAAGATCTCCTGCACCACGCTGAAGTGCTCATGATAGTCACCCACCGTCCCGCAGATCAGCGCATCCGCTTCACCGCGATGGACCATGATCGCGCCGATCACCGTGGTGTTACTGATCACTGCTTTCTGCGCCTGCTCCTGGGTTATCCCACGGCGTTTCATGATCGCGTAGTACTCGCTCCAGTACTCTTTGAAGCGTGGATCGGATTCGTTGTTCACGATTTCAAAATCGACGCCCGCCTTGATTTGCAGGCCGAGTTTCTGGATGCGCATCTCGATCACGCTCGGACGACCAATCAGGATCGGCTTCGCCAGACCTAAGGTGATCAACTCCTGCGTCGCATGCAATACGCGCGCCTCTTCGCCTTCGGCCAGCACCACGCGTTTCGCGTCGGCGCGTGCCTGGGAGAAGATCGGCTTCATGAACAGGTTGGTTTTGTAGACAAACTCGGTCAGCTTATCGATGTAAGCGTCAAAGTCTTCAATCGGGCGCGTCGCCACGCCGGAATCCATCGCCGCTTTCGCCACGGCTGGCGCGATTTTGACGATCAAACGCGGGTCGAACGGTTTTGGAATGATGTAATCCGGGCCAAAGCTCAGATCCTGATCGCCATACGCCGAGGCCACCACTTCGCTCTGCTCCGCATGAGCCAGCTCAGCAATCGCATGGACCGCCGCCAGTTTCATCTCTTCGTTAATTGCTGTCGCCCCCACGTCGAGCGCACCGCGGAAGATGAACGGGAAGCACAGCACGTTGTTGACCTGGTTCGGATAGTCGGAGCGACCGGTACAGATAATCGCATCTTCACGCACGGATTTTGCCAGCGGCGGCAGAATTTCCGGTTCTGGGTTCGCCAGCGCCAGAATCATTGGCGCACGCGCCATTTTCTTGACCATTTCCGGAGTCAGCACTTTCGGGCCAGAACAGCCGAGGAAGATATCTGCACCGTCGATCACGTCGTCCAGCGTGCGTTTGCCGTCGTCCTCCACCGCGTAGGCGGCTTTGGTTTCCGCCATGTTCGGCTCGCGATCTTTATAGATAACGCCTTTAGAGTCGCAGACCACGATATTGTGCTTCTGCATGCCCAGCGCCACCAGCAGATTCATACAGGCAATCGCCGCCGCACCCGCACCGGACACCACCATGCGCACATCGGAGAGGTTTTTCTCGACCACGCGCAGGCCGTTCAGAATGGCTGCCGTACTGATGATCGCCGTTCCGTGTTGATCGTCGTGGAACACCGGAATGTTCATGCGTTCGCGCAGTTTCTGCTCAATGTAGAAACATTCCGGCGCTTTGATATCTTCAAGGTTAATGCCGCCAAACGTCGGCTCCAGCGCGGCGACGACGTTGATAAACTTATCCGGGTCCAGCTCATCCACTTCAATATCAAACACGTCGATACCGGCGAATTTCTTGAACAGTACGCCCTTCCCTTCCATCACCGGTTTACCGGCCAGCGCGCCGATATTGCCCAGCCCCAGCACCGCGGTACCGTTGGAAATCACCGCTACCAGGTTGCCACGCGCGGTGTATTTGTAAGCGGCCAGCGGATCTTTTTCGATCTCAAGGCACGGCGCGGCGACGCCCGGTGAATAGGCCAGTGCCAGGTCGCGCTGCGTGGCGAGTGGCTTAGTGGGGGAAACCTGGATTTTGCCCGGTACAGGGAATTGATGAAAATCGAGGGCACTCTGTCTTAACTGATCATCCATCTTATTGTTCCTTTCACGTATCGATCAAAAAGGGTGGCGTACTCACGTTCCTGATGCTCACCCTGGAGTGGCGCTTAGTATCACCCCTGCTGACGGCGCAAACTTTGAAGGCTGCCAAACTCTCACCATCGCGGGGCAAAATTTGTTATCAATTTATAACAACCATGTTACCCACTCCCGAAAGCAATGCCTCCCCCGTCTGCTATGCTTTTTTGTTAAGTACGTCATGTATTTCGCAGAAGTGTGAACCAACGCACTCGCCTGAGTTTTTCATGTACATACCCTAAATAATTCGAGTTGCAGGAAGGCGGCAAGCCTGAGAATCCTCAGGAGCTTACTCAAGTAAGTGACTGAGGTGAGCAGGCGCAGCCAACGCACATGCAACTTGAAGTATGACGGGTATGAAGGAGTCATTTCTATGAACCAGTTAGACGGCATCAAAAAATTCACCACGGTCGTCGCCGACAGCGGCGATATCGAGTCCATCCGCCATTATCAGCCGGAGGACGCGACCACCAACCCGTCACTGCTGCTAAAAGCGGCCGGCCTTGCGCACTTTAGCCACCTGATCGACGACGCTATCGCCTACGGCAAACAGCGCGGCAAGACCCAGGAGCAGAAGGTGGCGGAGGCCAGCGACAAACTGGCGGTCACTATCGGTGCGGAAATTCTGAAAAGTATTCCTGGTCGCGTATCGACGGAAGTGGACGCCCGTTTATCGTTCGACAAAGAAAAGAGCATTGCCAAAGCGCGCCGCCTGGTCGAGCTGTACCAGGAGCAGGGCATCGATAAATCGCGCATTCTGATTAAGCTCGCCTCCACCTGGGAGGGTATCCGCGCCGCCGAAGTGCTGGAAAAAGAGGGGATCAACTGCAACCTGACGCTACTGTTCTCCTTTGCCCAGGCGCGCGCCTGCGCCGAAGCGGGCGTGTTCCTCGTCTCGCCGTTTGTCGGGCGTATCTACGACTGGTATCAGGCCAAACAGCCGATGGACCCGTACGTGGTGGACGAAGATCCGGGCGTGAAATCGGTACGTAATATCTACGATTACTTCAAGCAACACCGCTACGACACCATCGTGATGGGCGCCAGCTTCCGCCGCACTGAGCAGATCCTCGCTCTGGCGGGCTGCGACCGTCTGACCATCTCGCCAAACCTGCTGAAAGATCTGCAGGATAAAGAAGAACCGGTGGTGCGCAAACTGATCCCGACGTCCACCGTCCTGCCAAAACCGAAACCGCTGACCGAAGCTGAGTTCCGCTGGGAACATAATCAGGACGCGATGGCCGTAGACAAACTGGCCGAAGGCATCCGCCTGTTCGCCGTTGACCAACGCAAACTGGAAGATCTTCTCGCCGCTAAACTTTAATCATGCATGGAGTGAACTATGTCCCGTAAAGAGCTAGCCAATGCCATTCGCGCCCTCAGCATGGATGCGGTACAAAAAGCCAATTCTGGCCACCCCGGCGCGCCGATGGGCATGGCCGATATCGCCGAAGTGCTGTGGAATGACTTCCTGAAACACAACCCAACCGACCCGACCTGGTATGACCGCGACCGCTTTATTCTCTCCAACGGCCACGCCTCGATGCTGCTCTACAGCCTGCTGCATCTCTCCGGCTACGACCTGCCGTTAGAGGAGCTGAAAAACTTCCGTCAGCTGCACTCCAAAACGCCGGGCCACCCGGAGCTGGGCTATACGCCGGGCGTCGAAACCACCACCGGGCCGCTCGGACAAGGGCTGGCGAACGCGGTTGGGCTGGCGATTGCCGAACGCACGCTGGGCGCGCAGTTTAACCGCCCGGATCATGAGATTGTCGATCACTTCACCTACGTCTTTATGGGTGACGGCTGTCTGATGGAGGGGATTTCCCACGAGGTCAGCTCGCTGGCGGGGACGCTGGGATTAGGCAAACTGATCGGTTTTTACGATCACAACGGCATCTCGATCGACGGGGAAACTGACGGCTGGTTCACCGACGATACGGCAAAACGCTTCGAAGCCTACCACTGGCACGTGGTACATGAAATCGACGGCCACGACCCGGAAGCGATAAAAAAAGCGATTCTCGAAGCGCAGAGCGTGACGGACAAACCGTCGCTGATTATCTGTCGCACGGTGATTGGCTTCGGCTCGCCAAACAAAGCGGGTAAAGAAGAAGCGCACGGCGCGGCGCTGGGCGAAGAGGAAGTGGCCCTGACGCGACAAAAATTGGGCTGGAAATACCCGGCCTTTGAGATTCCGAAAGAGATCTATAAAGCCTGGGATGCGCGCGAGGACGGCGACAAAGCGCAGCAGACGTGGAACGAAAAATTCAGTGCTTACAAAAAAGCGCATCCTGACCTGGCGGCAGAGTTCTCCCGCCGTATGAGCGGGGAATTACCGCAAGAATGGGAAGCGAAAACACAGGCACTGATTGAAGATTTACAGGCCAATCCGGCGAAAATCGCCACCCGTAAAGCCTCGCAAAACACGCTCAACGTGATCGGCCCCATCCTGCCGGAACTGCTCGGCGGCTCGGCGGATCTGGCCCCGAGTAACCTGACTATCTGGTCCGGCTCGAAATCGCTCAAAGAGGATATCTCCGGGAACTACATCCACTACGGCGTGCGTGAGTTCGGGATGACGGCGATTGCCAATGGTCTCGCCCATCACGGCGGATTTGTGCCTTATACCGCCACCTTCCTGATGTTTGTCGAGTATGCCCGCAACGCGGCGCGTATGGCGGCGCTGATGAAGGCGCGGCAAATTATGGTTTATACCCACGACTCCATCGGGCTTGGCGAAGATGGGCCGACGCACCAGGCGGTTGAACAGCTTGCCAGCCTGCGCCTGACGCCGAACTTCAGCACCTGGCGTCCGTGCGATCAGGTGGAAGCCGCCGTTGGCTGGAAGCTAGCGGTTGAGCGCCACACCGGCCCGACGGCGCTGATCCTCTCGCGACAGAATCTGGCGCAAATTGAGCGCTCGCCGGAGCAGGTGAAAAATATCGCCCGTGGCGGCTACATTCTGAAAGACAGCGGCGGCAAGCCGGATGTGATTTTGATTGCCACCGGCTCGGAGATTGAAATTACCGTCAAAGCGGCAGAAAAACTCACCGCCGAAGGACACGCCGTGCGCGTGGTTTCTCTGCCTTCAACGGATATTTTTGATGCGCAGGACGAGGCGTACCGGGAATCGGTGCTGCCGTCGAACGTGGCAGCGCGGGTGGCCGTGGAAGCCGGGATTGCCGACTACTGGTACAAATACGTCGGCCTGAAAGGGGCGATTGTCGGGATGACCGGCTACGGTGAATCCGCACCTGCCGATAAGCTGTTCCCATTCTTTGGCTTTACGGTGGAGAACGTGGTTGAGAAGGCGTTAGGCGTGATGTAGCGCTATGTTGGCCCTCCCCTCTCCGAAATGAGAGGGGATAGTTCAGTGCTCACTTTCCCTGCTTTTCCCCTTCTCCTCGGGGAGAAGATTGGGATGAGGGCGCCACTGAAATTTTGCGGACTGGCATTAAGGTGGCGTAATCATTCAAACTTTGCCATTGCACCTGGCAGGTCGCATTTTTGTGACACCCAGGTACTTTTAGCGCACTAAAGGGGGCGACCATCGTGTTTTGTTCCGCAGGCTGTTCATCAATTTTAAGCTGACTGAGCGTGACATAATAAGGCGTAGGATTACTGACCTGTAGCACCCCGTCATTCATTTCCCACTGCACTTTCTGATAGGCCAAATCTGCCCCTTTATTTAACCCCGCAGGGCGATAAAAGAGTTTCATCCGCGATTTCACCGCAATTTGCAGACTGTTGGCGCCGGGCCTGCCCGCCGGAATCGCCGCTATGGTCAGGTAAAACAGGCTTTCACGATCGGCGGGTAAAATACCGCCAGTGCGGATGATGCGGATCTTTCCTGCATGTCCACCTTCAACCATCACCAATGGCGGTGTGGCGACAAAAATCGTTTTCCCCTCAAGCAAGCTGATTTTGGTCTGTACCAGATAATCTGCGCTGGTGGTGTTTTTCATATCGACAGTGATGGACTCTGCCGCCTCCGGGAAAACAAACCGCGTGCCGCCAATCACGATCCCCGCGTGGGCGGTGAAACTGCAGGATAACGCTAAAACCAGAAGGGGAATTTTCATCTTACTGATAGGTCAGGTTAAACGTCACGCTAGCCGATGCCGGACCGGAAGTGACGGTGTCAGTGAAAGAGGTGTACTGCGCGAAGAAGTCCAGCGAAGCGGTAGGCGACGACGCCGCCAGCGGATAGTTACGGCTACTGCTGTTCACCGGGATGGTGTGTTGCTGGTCATCGAGCAGGGCAATGCCGACGCCCTTGGCCGCACCGGGGTTATCATCCACAGCGATAAGTGGGCTGCCGGGCGCAGGCGCGGTGCCGATAAACGTGACGGCGACGTTGCTGGCGGCACTGCCACAGTCTTTCAGGCCAATGGTGAATTTCACTTGGTTGCCGCTTTTACCCGCAGGCTCCAGCTGCTTATCAGAAATATTCCCCATTGTAATTTGCAGATCGGTGGTACTGACGGTGCAGGTGTTGTCATGGATAAATCCGGTGATATTGACGGTGCCAAGGCCATCGTCCGAGGCGAAACAATGGGGCGCGAAACCGAGCAGCAAGACGGCGCAGAGCATTTTCATCATTCATAGTCCATCGCAAAATAGAGCACGGCGGAGGCATTGCCCGGCGTGACCGGGTGCGCGGTGGCCTTGTAGCGCAGGGCAAAGTTCAGGCTGTTACTGCCGCCATGCAGGGTGTAACGAATGGGTGAGAGGCTGTTCACCGCCAGCGGCTCACCGTGTTCGTCCAGTAGCTGAACCGCCACGCCTTTTGCCATATTGCCGGTGCCGCCGGTGTCGGACAGCGCCAGCAGCGACGGGTCTGAACCGCCGTCCTGCGCGCCGGTAAACGTGATCGCCGCGTTGATAATATCCGGCGAGCATTTGGTCAGCTCAATGGTGAAGGCCGTTTGGGTGCTGACCGCGCCGATCGCCTTGAACGCGTTTTCTGAAAAATCGCCCAGATGCACGGTCTGATTTTTACTTCCGGCGTCGATATCGCAGCTCTCTTTTAAAATGGTGCCCGTCATGATGAGGTTAAAGTGCGCCAAATCCGCCCCCGCCAAAGGGGAGAATAATACGCAGAAGAGAAGCCACGTTTTCATCGGAATATCCCTCATGCGAAATCGACGCGAATATAGGCCAGCGCCTTAAACTGCCCGGCGGTGGGCACATTCCCGGTAGTGCTGACCGGAGCAACCTGGAAGCTGACTGTCGCTTCGTAATTGTCGTCAATGTGGAACGGCATTAACCCGGTATTAGGCAGGATCAGCTTGCCGTTTTCGTCAAAGAGTTCCACGCCCACGTCGGGATTATCGGTTTTAATGGCGTCCGGGTAATTTGGTGACACTTCGCTTTCAAAGCGCAGCGTTAAATTGGTATAGGCGGCTATGTTATTACACTTCATCGAAGCCTTAATTTGCTTGTTCACATAGCCTGCGGGCTTCTGTCCTATGGTGGTGATATCACCGGACCATATTTTCCCGAAGTCCACGGTGATGAGTTGTCCGGCATCGATGATGCAGTTTTGGGGGACGGTGATTTGACCCGTCAGATAGACTGAGGATAGTGGAATAGCTGAATAATTGCCTGCTATTTGCGTGGCATAAACATTGACAATGTTCATTTTTGAAATATAGCTAACTCCAACAAAAGGCTTAGAAATATAGAGCGAGACATTGCCTGATCCGCCCGATTTCCAGTTTTTATGATTGGTATAATCAGGGTCGGTTGTACAAGCTTTGGAGGCATAAAAATTGCTGACATCGGTGAAAGGTACACTTTGATTGTTATAACTATATCCTTTGATAACAACTATACTCGTGACTTCAAGATAGTCATTTACTTTGAAAAACTGTCGTTCTCCATCATTATGCCCAAGAGGGAGTGGTGTATCGCCTTTAAAAAATGTCTGTTGTTGACTTACATTAGGATCACAATCACATGAAGCAGCATAATCCTGTCCGTAATTCCATTGGTAAGGTCTTTGAAAAAGATAACCGGGGCGGTTTCGTGCTTGATCGATGACGGTAATGTTTCCAATATTATAGTTATATTCCATCGTTCCATTATCCGGTGTGCAAACACCGGAATAGGCCATAGCGAACTGTGTTCCGCAAAGTAATAAAACAACCAGAAGAAATATCTTTCGAAAAATAGAACTAAATGCATTGTTAAATTTCATCACTGACACTCAACTTTAAACAAACTGATCGGTTTATTCATTTCACTGTCGGCAAGCTGATATTTCGCTTTGCACTGCTGGTCGCTTTCATCGCCCCACTGCACGGTTAATTCCCCCATCAACTGTAGCCCCATCAAATAGGCCTGGCCCTCATCGCCGACAATCGTGGAGGTTCCGCCGTCGCTGCGACTGACGGTGGCACCAAACGGCACCGGCTTGTTGCGATACATCAGCGTAACCAGCGCGCGCAGGCCGGTATGGGCTTTGAAATCGGCCACTACCAGTGCACCTTCGCTTGGCACCACGTCTACCACGGCGTTGTCGATATCAGTTTTATCACCGAGGGTATCGGTGTTCAGCGCGATGCGGTTCTGGCGATAGGTGGTGGCATAAGGCACCACGGCGTAACCGCGCCAGTCGGTTTTCACCCCGGTGCTGTTTTCAATATCCACGCCCGCCGCACCCGGCGCTTTGATCAACACGTTGGTGCTGCCGAGCGGCTGGCTCAGCGTGATGCCGTTGGCATGGGCGACGATGCCGCCGCTCAGGCCATAGTTCACCTGCTGATAGCCCGAGCTGTAGTTGTAGCCGATATTGCTGTTGCCAAGCCCGCCCTGATAATCCAGCGACGCATTGCCGTTAGCGCCGTCGCCTTTATTGGCATAACCCTGCTGCACGGTGTAGCTGAGGTTGTTATCGCGAAGCAAAGTGCCGCTTACACCCGCCGCCTGGGTCATTTTGCCGTGGCTGTCGGTGCTGTTGTTGTAGGTGGCGTAGGCGTTGTTCGGTGAGTTGCCCATCTCACTGTTGTCGCCGCCGGTGGAGAGCCATTTACCGAGCGGCAGGGAGATACTCAGCGCGAACTGCTGGTCTGAATCTGGCTGGCCTTGGGCTTTGTTGTAGCTGAAGCTCAGGTTATAGCTGACGTCATGCAGGTTACCGCTGTAGCCCACCTGAAACAGCGAATCGGTTTCGCTGGTGTTCCAGTAGCTTTGCTGGCTGCCGGTGACGTATACCGAGCCGACGCTGCCGACCTGCTGCGAAATGTTGACCTGAATTTTGCCGCGCTTGTTGTAGTAAAGATCGTAGTAATCGGTCCAGTTCGCCGGGTCGTCTTCGTTGTCATTCCCGGATTCGTCCAGCGTATCGACATGATGCCCGCTCATTCGCGTATAGGTGGTATCACTCAGGGTGTAGTAACCCTGCGTGGAGTAGCGATAGCCCAGCAGTTGGAAGTTGGTGCCGGTGGCGCTCAGCGATTTCGCATACAAAAAACGCAGCGACTGGCCGGTATGTTTGCTGTCATCGGCAAGCGTACTGTTGGCCTGGGTCAGGTCGGTTGAGAAGGCGCCATAATCACCCAGGTTCAGCCCGAGCCCAAGGTTTTCCGCCTGATAGTTGTCGGCGTGCTGTACGCCACCGTAGGCGGTTAACCCGTACGGCAGCCCCCAGATGATGGTGCCCTGGGCGAAATTCTCGTCGTCCTGATTGTCGGTGTTGGTGTGGTACTGCCCGCCGGTGAAAGCATATTTAATCCGGCCTTCGCGCTGTAACAGCGGCACGGCGGAATAAGGCACTGAAAAGGTGGTGTGAGTGCCGTCGGTTTCGGCAATGTCCACGTCCATATCACCGCTCGATGACGTCGGATACAGATCGTTAATCTCAAACGCGCCCGGTGAAACATAGGTCTGATAAATCACATAGCCGTTCTGCTTGATGGTCACTTTGGCGTTGCTTTTGGCGATGCCGCGCACCGTCGGCGCGAAGCCGCGCAGGCTGTCGGGCAGCATGTTGTCATCGGAGGCAAGTTGTACCCCGCGAAAGCCGACGCTGTCGAAAACGTCTGACGGGGTATAGCTGTCGCCCACCGTTAGCTCGCCTTTCAGTGGAATGATGCTGCGTTGCAAATAGGTGCTGACGTGATCCCAACGGCTGGCGCTGCCGCTGTCTTGCCCGCCGCTGTAGGTGCCGGATGAGTAGTCGTGCAGCCGCCACGGCCCGACGTTCAGGGTGCTTTGCAGGTTGAGGTAATAGTTATTGCTGACGCTGTCGCCCCAGCTGTTGCTGCCGGTGAAATCGTAGTTCAGCAGCAGCGCAGTGATACCGTCATCCCACTGCTCCGGGGGAATGTAGCCGCGCGCGCTCTGTTTCATCGCCGCCTGCGGCAGGCTGATTTTCAGCTGCTGTTGCTCAAAATCAAAATCGGTACGTGCGCCGGGGATCATGGTCGTCAGAGGAACACAGTCGTCCGGCGAGAGGGCCGCGATGTCGGGAAAGGCTTTCATCTCCACGCCGAGCGCGTCCAGGCGCACGCGTGTCAGACAGGGAATCACATCACCTTTCTTCTCAGCGGGCGCTTTGAACTCGATATCTTCTGTCGAGATGAAGTTTTCATTCAGGTAGAGATCGACGCGGTATTTTCCGGGGCCGTGCCCGCTGCCTTTTTCAAAGCGTTTTAGGCTGGCAACCGCCGACGGATCGTCCGACAAAAACGCCGGATTGAAGTAGCCCGCCGCACGCGTCGCGGGTGAAAGCGCCAGCGTCAGCAGCATCATATGCCGCCAGCGCAGGGCGTGACAGATAGCCCGCGTGAGCAGCGTCAACTGAGTGTCCTTGCTCATCCGCATCACGCTATTCCATTATGCCTTTTTGCCCGGCTGAGTTAGCGCCGAAGTCGCTGACCGTCTGGAAGGTTATCTCACCCGGAGCGTTGTCGGGCACCGGAACCGTCAGGCTGTCTTTCGGCGGTACCATCGTGTTTGGCAGTTTTTTACCGCCGACAGTGAATTGCACCAGCGTCACGTAATAAGGACTGGGGTTTTTGATGGTCAGCTGTGGGCCAGTGCGATGAAAACGCAGCAGCGCCGGAGCCTCCACCGATTTCATCGGCAGATTTTTCGGGCGTACGAACAGCTTGATTCGGCTCAGCACCGCCAGCTGGAGGGTGTTTTTGGCTTTGCTGTTATCCGGCGCAGACGGCACGGCTTTCATGTTCAGCCAGTACACGCTTTCGCGATCGGCGGGCAGGGTTTTCTGACCGATGTACATCACCCGCAGGGTATTTTCCTTCTGCGGCTGAATGACAAACAGCGGTGGAGTGATCGCAAAATCTGAGCTTCTCTCGCCGTTCTCGTTCTCCACCCAACTCTGAATTAAAAACACGGCGTCATCATCGCTGTTGTTGACACTCATAGAGACCTGGCTGCTGCCTGCCGGATAGATAAGCCGCGTGCCGCCCAGGGAAATTCCCCCGGCAGTAGCATGCTGGCTGAAGCAGAGCATCAGGGCTGTTAACGCGAAGGGCCGAATAAAACGATGAGTCAACACATTCACCTCAGTAGCTACGGATAGATAACAATAAAATTGGCCACCACGCTGGCATCCCCGGCGACGATGCGCGCCGTGGCACGGTATTTGGCGAGAAAATGCAGCACGTTTTCGCCGTCAATCAGTGTTTTGTAAGAGCGAGGGGCACTGTTAGGGACCACCAGGTTGGTTTGCTCGTCGTAGATACCGAGGCCGACGCCAATGGCGGAGCCTGGCCCATCGGTGACTGCGAGCACCATCGGATCGTGGCTGTCGGTGCCCCCCTGGAAGGCCACGCCTGCAGACTGGCTGACCGTACTGTCGCAGTCTGTAATGGTCAGGGTGAAGCCGATAGGATCGGCCCAGCTGCCGACGCCGTTAAAGGCATCCTTCCGTACCTGGCCCATGTTGATGGTTTGGTCAGTACTGCGAGCGTCGACAGCACAGCCTGAATTCACCGCGCTACCGCCGAAGTGGATTTGCCCTCCGGTCTCAGCCGCCGGGGCGAAACGAGTCATCAAAAGCAGCCCGACAATAAGAAAAGGCTGCCAGGTATATGCCTGATACGTCATCTTCAGATCCTTGAAACGAAGCATCATTACGCCATCCGTGGCGTCTCATTCATCCCTGAATCATGTTTTCAGGATCAGGAGTAGGTCACGTTAAATGTGGCTGTCGCCTGCACATCACCTGCTTTGACGGTGTCACCGGTAGAAATGTAATCCGCAGCGAAGATCAGTGAGTTTTCACCATTGATCAGGGTATAGGCCGGAGAAGCGGTACCCAGACCCAGCGCTTTGCCTACGTTGTCATACAGCTGGATGCCAATGCCCACCGCAGAACCGGCACCGGCGGTGTTGTCCAGCGCCGTTGGCATGGCGGCTGGGGCGTTGCCGCTGAAGGTGATAGAGGCGTTGGTGGAAACCGATGAATCGCAGTCAGACAGTTTGATAGTGAACGGACGCTTCTGGTTAGCCGCGGTACCTGCTGCGACTTTACCGTCCGCACCCGCGAATTTAGCGGTGCGAACCTGGCCCATGTCGACGTTAAAATCGACAGAGTCTTCATCCACTGAACACGCAGCATCCACAACAGTTCCGTTAAAATGCACCTGCCCACCGGTCACTGACGTGGTTCCCGCTGCCAGTGCAGAACCGGATAAAGCCAATAGGGTTGCTGCGAATAAAGTGTTCAGTTTTTGTGAAGTAGTCATGTATATCTTCCTTTATCATTTAAATAAGCTATCGTCTAATAGCCCGGAAACATTGTTAAATAATTGATGACAAATAACCCGTCACATGAATATGTAGGAATTCATGTTATTTGAGCATGACGAAGATTATTTGTTACGCCGACAATTATGCAGACATTTATTTTTAATTAAATAGAAAATTCACACCTTTTCTGGATAGTGCAATATCCAATTATAGACACTTTACCAAACACTCCTGGACACTTTATTTTAATTGATCGATGCGTTTAAAATAATCCGCATTCATATGACAATCAAAATATTGAATCATTTTTACATTGGTTGCTTGTTATTTCAGCAGAGAACTTTTACCTGGCATTGTGATATTATAAACTGTTATCTGGAGAGAGTTATGAAATCAGTATTACATAATAGTGCTTCTGTTTATCAAGATCCCTACTTTAACCTGGAAAAACCCGTAGCAGAGGTGAAACGCATCATTGAGAGTTTGCTTCCGGCAGCGACGCCGGTCTTCATGCAGGAAGGTGGAGGGGTTATCAACCTGCAGCTTCTCAATAAAAATGAGGGAGGGCTATCGGTCATTTTGTTATTAAAGGGAAAAATTAATTTTATAAGAAAATCCTCTGGGGGAATACTCTTTGGTACTGCCGATGCACCCTCTGTATTTGGATTATTGGGCTCCAGCTTCAAAGCAGAGGTTTTCAAATATGTCGCGGTGGGTGACTGTGATGTCTACGTTCTACCCAGAGATATGGCAATAGATATAATTAATGAGCACAATCTGTGTCGTGACGTTTTCAACTATCACGCCTATATTTCTGATATGGAAGTAAAATACAGTAACCGTCTAATCAATCAAACGCCCTATGGTATTGTGTGTGCGATTCTCTGCGAACTTGCTGCATTACCTGAATCGATAAGATTAAAAACAGGCATTGCGAAATTCATCATTGAAAGAAGTCATATAAGGCGCAGTACGATGATGAAAATTTTGGCTGATTTGCGTGATGGAGAGTATGTGGATATCCAGTATGGAAAACTTATAAGAATTATAAAGAATTTCCCGAAATTTTATTGAGTCTATAGAAAAGCAGATAGAGGCTGTAAATAAAAGTTCGGTGACCGTCTGAGCAATCACCTTTAACAGGGTGGCCGTTACACAGAATGATGACAGGCGCGCACAGCCGCCACCCGACAAAACGTTAGCGCGTGATCCACAACGTCGGCCATGCGTCTGGACCGTGCCAGTTATCGCAGCTCGGCTCCTCTGCATATCGCACCAAACGAAAACGCTGGCCGTCAAAACGCCAGCGCGTCTGGATACCGCAATCCGCCATGCCGCGTCCTAACGCCAGCGTCGTCAGCTCGCGCGTTTTCTCGTCAAAGCGGGCGTTCATCAGCTCCATATCGCTGTTCTCGCTCGACGAAACAAACGGCAGGCGCAACCGCACGGTTCTGGCGGCGAACGGTTTTTTACGCGACACCAGCCACGCCAGATCCACCGTATTGTAAGCCCCCGCTTCACAGCTGATCATCAGCAGCGCTTTGTCATCCGTTAAGGCGGTAACTCGCACTTCGCGGCGGTTGGGGTCGAGAGAACACTGGCTGTTATTCATCCGCCAGCTGCCGTAATCCAGCAGATCGTTGAGTTCTTCATGCGTCAGCGGCGTCGGCGTCGGGTTAACCACCGCCACCTCTTTGAGCGCCGGGGCCGGCGGCACGCTCAGCGGCGGATCGTCGCCCTTTTTAATCCACGCGGTTTCGCTGCCCACACGCTTTTGCTGAGAATCGATAAACAGCAGCGCCGCCTTCAGCCCAGCCAGCGAAATAATCTGTTTGCCGTCTTTGAGCTCGAGCGCCTCCCCTTCCTGAATGGTTTTCAGAAACGCGGTGATGGTGGCAGTGTCATCGGTTGTCAGATGCCACGGCGTCAGTTTCCAGTGCAGCGCATCCAGCGTGAGCGGTGCGCCGTCCAGCATAAGGCGTGGCGCGATGGGTGCCTCTTTTACCGGCGACGATTCCAGACCACCCAGATCAATACGCAGATTGGCATCCGTTTTTGCGCCCGCGCTGCGGCTCAACGTCATCACCAGACCGTGATGCTCACCGGTGTTACGGGCCACGCAAAAGTTCTGATTATTGCAGGTCACCTGCCAGTCGGAGAACGATTGCTGTGCAGGTGCCGCCCAGACCAGAGGCACTGGCAGCACGCTGAGGAATAAAATAAGAAGTACGCAGTGACGCATGAAAGGCACAATCCCGGAAACAGAAACTCGAAAACTGGCGGTATCTTCGGGTTCTGCCCGGAATTGCTCAATCGGATTTATCGGATAGATTTATCTGAAAGGCATTCTACCGATGATTTAAAAATCAAGACATTAGGCCTGACAGCTGTAAATACTGAAGCAGTATCAACGTTTTACCGTCGCGGATTTCACCCGTTTTGACCATTTCCAGCGCCTGAGTGAACAGAATTTCCAGCACATCGATGGCCTCATCTTCCACGCCACCACCGGCATTGCTGCGCTGCGCGTCGGTATATTCAGCGATGAAGAAGTGGATAAGCTCCGTCACCCCGCCCGGCGACATATACAGCTCGAACAGCTTCGTGACGTTGCCCACTTCAAAGCCGGTCTCTTCAATGGCTTCTTTGCGGATGCACACTTCGGGTTCGTCGTTATCCAGTAGACCGGCGCAGGTTTCGATCAGGCGTCCGTCGGCGTTGCCGTTCACCCAGGTTGCCACCCGGAACTGGCGGATTAACACCACGGTCTGCTTTTCACGGCTGTATAAGAGGATGGTTGCGCCATTGCCGCGATCGTAGACCTCGCGCTTGTGGCGGACGACTTCGCCTTTATGGCTTAAATCGTAGGTAATGTTACGCAGGACAAAGTAATTTTCAGAGAGGATTTTATCTTTGATAATCTCAATTTTCAGACTCATACGGGCTCCAGGACGTAATGAGCTATTCATAGTACGCCGTGAAACCCGCTTTGTCGCCCCGCTGATTTAATGGATTTTTGGCGCTGCGATTTCCAGCCAGTCCATCATGCCCTGCGCGGCATGACGCCCTTCCGCCATCGCCGTGACCACCAGATCCGCCCCGCGCACCGCGTCACCTCCGGCAAAAATCTGCGGATGACTGGTCTGATAGCGATAGCGGTTTTCCACGCTGGCGACGATCCGCCCCCAGTCATCGACGTTGACGCCCTGCGCCTGTAGCCACGGCATAGAATGCGGATTAAAACCAAACGCCATAATCACCGCATCGGCCGGCATCACAAACTCACTGCCTGCGACAGGCACCGGACGACGACGGCCCTGCGCATCGGGCTCACCCAGCGCGGTGCGCAGCAGGCGAATGCCGTTGACCTTACCCGCCTCGTCCAGCACCAGTTCGACGGGCTGGACGTAAAACTCAAAGTGCGAGCCCTCTTCTTTGGCATTTTTGACCTCTTTTTTCGAGCCCGGCATGTTGGCCTCATCCCGACGATAGGCACAGGTGACTTTTGCCGCGTGTTGGCGCAGCGCGGTGCGCACGCAGTCCATCGCCGTATCGCCCCCGCCCAGCACCACCACGTTTAATCCTGCGGTGTCGATAAACGGCTCGGATTCCAATGACGGCAGCCCCATCAGATGGCGAGTGTTAGCCACCAGGAACGGTAACGCGTCATGTACGCCCGGCGCATCTTCGTGCGGGATGCCCGCTTTCATTGAGCGATAGGTACCGACGCCGATAAATACCGCGTCATACTCGCTCAACAACTGAGTCATCGGCAGGTCTTTACCCACTTCGCAGTTGAGCTCGAAGTGAATGCCCATCGCGGTGAAAATCTCACGGCGTCGCGCCAGCAGCGATTTATCCAGCTTAAAGGCCGGAATGCCGAAGGTGAGTAATCCGCCGATTTCCGGGTGTCTGTCGTAGACCGTAACGCTCACGCCGTGGCGAATCAGCACATCCGCACACGCTAGCCCCGCCGGACCTGCACCGATAATCGCAATACGGTTATCAACGGGCGTGACGCCGCTCATATCGGGCCGCCAGCCTTTACTCAGCGCCTGGTCGGAAATGTAGCGTTCAATATTGCCAATCGTCACCGCGCCAGATTCATCGCGAACCGTGCAGGCACCTTCGCATAAACGGTCCTGCGGGCAGACGCGTCCGGTGATTTCCGGCAGACAGTTCGTTTGATGAGAAAGCGCGACGGCCGCGTCAATATCTCCGGCTTTGACACGCTCAATCCATTGGGGAATGTGGTTGTGCAGCGGGCAGGTCCATTCGCAGATGGAATGTTCGCCGCATTTCAGGCAACGCGCCGCTTCGCGGTTGGCCTGATCCGCGCTGAACGGTAAATAGATCTCGTCGAAATTATCGGCGCGCGCGGCCGGGCTGAGTTTGTCCGGTTCGCCGCGCGCTGGCAGAGCCTGCATCTGCTGAATTTTACTCTGTCGTGATTCGACTGCTGTCGCCGCGCGGTGCCACGGCTGCGCCTCCTGGCAAGCCGTGCGCAGACGCCGCATTTTGGCCAGGCGATTGAGTACTTCTGGCGTCACCAGCGTCAAGGCATCAGCCGGACAATTCTCCACACACGCCGGGCCATTCTGCCGGTCACGGCAGAGATCGCATTTATGCGCCGTGGCTTTGACGTGACCGTTAGATATCGGCGTCACCACGATCTCCATCGTGCCAAAAGGACAGGCAACAACGCAGGCTTTACAACCAATGCATTTTTGCTGATTCACCTGTACGCTATCGTGGCTTTTGGCAATCGCGCCGTTTGGGCAGCTTTGCGCACAGGGCGCATTTTCACAGTGGTGGCAGGTCACCGCGCTGCGCCGCGTGCCCTCTTTGAGCACCGTTATGCGCGGAACAAACTGGCGCTGGCTTAACACGTGTTGCTCATTATTGTGCGCCATCACGCAGGCCACTTCGCAGGCGTGACAGCCGATACATTGCAGGTTATCGGCCATAATAAAACGATTCATAGAAGCACCTGTTCTGGTAGCATTAACCCTGTTTTTTATAAGCATATGGTATTTACCGACCCCGGGGGTTCCAGGCAATGTTCAAATGCCCAAAAACCGGGACTAATTACGACTTACCTGTGGCAGATCAATTTATTTCATCGCAGGTGAAATTGCGTTTCAATAACGTTCTGGAAACCGTGTCATGATCGTTAAACGTCCTGTATCAGGAAGCCTGGCCAGGGCTTTTATCTCGATTATTTTGCTCTCCGTTCTGACCAGCGGGATTGCGTTGATGACGCTCGCCAGCAGCCTGCGGGATGCTGAAGCGATTAATATCGCGGGTTCTTTGAGGATGCAGAGCTATCGACTCGGCTACGATCTTGAGCGCAACAGCACTGCTTTCTCCGAACATCGCCAGCACTGGCAAAGCACCCTCAACTCTCCGGTACTGAAAGAGCTCGATCGCTGGTACGTGCCGGAATCGGTGAAAACGGGCTATCAGCAGTTACAAACAGCCTGGGCCGAGATGGACAGTCATCTTGAAACGGGAGATAAAGCCTGGTATCAGGACCATATTCAGCAATATGTCGAACGTATCGACACCTTCGTGCTCGCGCTCCAGCACTACGCGGAACATAAAATGCAGCTGGTGGTGGCGATTTCTCTGGCGGGCGGTGTGGGGATTTTACTGCTGGTGTTTATGACCCTGCGCGGGATCCGCCGTCAGGTGGTCGCGCCGCTCAATCATCTGGTGAACGCCAGCCAGCACATGGAACAAGGCCGATTTGACATTCAGGCTCAGGACACCCACCTGCCGAACGAACTTGGGTTGCTGTCGCGCACCTTCAATCACATGTCAGCCGAGCTGCATAAGCACTACCGCTCGCTGGAAATTTCGGTCGAAGAGAAGACTCGCCATTTAAACGAAGCCCACCAGCAGCTCGAAATGCTGTTCAAGTGTTCACAGGCGCTGAACACCAGCCAGATAGATGCGCATTGTTTCCGCCATATCATCCAGATCGTTCAGGAATACACGGGAATGAGCTACCTGGAACTGCAGGCGAGCGACAACTGGCAGCTTTGCGAAGGGGTGAAAAAACCAGAACAAGAGACGTTCTCCCTGCCGGTGGTAATGCAGGAAACACGCTTTGGCGATCTGCGCTGGCAGAGCGAAAGCGTGGTGCCGGAGCCCCTGATGAAAAGCGTGGCGACGATGCTCGGACGCGGCCTCTATTTTAATCAGGCACAGAAGCACTTCCAGCAGCTGCTGTTAATGGAAGAACGCGCGACCATCGCCCGCGAACTGCACGATTCCCTGGCGCAGGTGCTTTCCTATTTGCGCATCCAGTTGACGCTGCTCAAGCGCGCGGTGCCGGACGATAACGTTCCGGCGCAAACCATCATCACCGACTTTTCACGCGAGCTGAATAACGCCTGGCGCCAGCTGCGAGAACTGCTGACCACTTTCCGCCTGACGCTAAATCATTCCAATCTTCCTGCGGCCTTGCAGGAAGCGCTGGAAGGTCTGCAAAGCCAGACCCGCGCGAAGCTGGATCTCGACTGCCGGTTATCGTCCCTGGCGCTGGATGCGCAAAAGCAGGTCCATCTGCTGCAAATTGTGCGCGAAGCGGTGCTGAACGCCATCAAACATGCCGAGGCGACCGAAATTACGGTGAGCTGCGTCACCGCGCCGGACGGCGAACATACGGTATATGTACGGGATAATGGCATTGGTATTGGCGACGCCAGCGAACCGCCGGGGCACTACGGTCTGAACATCATGCGCGAGCGCGCCGAACGGCTAGGCGGTACGCTGGGCTTTTCACAGCCGCAGAACGGCGGGACGCAGGTGTGCATTCGTTTTCGCACCCCGGAACCGGATGTCGGTAAATAACGGTAAATTGCGGGAAGTCGTCATACCCATGCGACGCCACCAGGCAATAATCGACAGGGCGGAAAGTTAACAAGGCGCTGTAAATGCGCATGATAATTTACACTATCTCCTTTTTTTCTCCACGTTTGGCATCCGCCTTGCCGCTAGAGTTAAGCGGGCAATAAACAATAACGATTCGAAGCGAAACGAGGTCTTATTTTCATGGCGAATTTCTTCATTGATCGCCCCATTTTTGCCTGGGTGCTGGCAATTATTTTATGTCTGACGGGCACTCTGGCTATTTTGTCACTTCCCGTTGAGCAATATCCCGATCTGGCCCCGCCGAACGTGCGCATCACCGCGAACTATCCGGGCGCGTCGGCACAAACGCTGGAAAACACCGTCACGCAGGTCATTGAACAAAACATGACCGGGCTGGATAACCTGATGTACATGTCGTCGCAGAGCAGTGCAACTGGCCAGGCGACCGTTACGCTGAGCTTTACCGCCGGTTCCGATCCCGATGAAGCGGTGCAGCAGGTGCAGAATCAGCTGCAATCTGCGATGCGAAAACTGCCGCAGGCAGTGCAAAACCAGGGCGTGACGGTGCGTAAAACCGGGGATTCCAACATCCTGACCATTGCCTTCGTCTCAACCGACGGGTCGATGGATAAGCAGGATATTTCGGACTACGTCGCGAGTAATATTCAGGACCCGCTGAGCCGTATTAACGGCGTCGGCGATATCGACGCTTACGGTTCACAGTATTCAATGCGCATCTGGCTGGACCCGGCCAAGCTGAACAGCGTCCAGATGACCGCTACAGACGTCACCAACGCCATCAAATCTCAGAACGCTCAAATTGCCGTCGGGCAACTGGGCGGTACGCCGTCAGTGGACAAGCAGGCGCTGAACGCCACCATTAACTCCCAGTCGCTACTTCAGACGCCGCAGCAGTTCCGTGATATCACTTTGCGAGTGAATCAGGACGGTTCAGAAGTGCGTCTCGGCGACGTCGCGACCGTCGAAATGGGTGCGGAAAAGTACGATTATCTGAGCCGCTTTAACGGCAACCAGGCGTCTGGTCTGGGTGTGAAACTCGCGTCCGGTGCGAACGAAATGGCCACCGCGAAACTGGTCATCGACCGCCTCGATGAGCTGTCGCAGTATTTCCCGCATGGGCTGGAATACAAGGTGGCTTATGAAACCACCTCGTTCGTAAAAGCCTCGATTGAGGACGTGGTCAAAACGCTGATCGAAGCCATCGCGCTGGTGTTCCTCGTGATGTATTTGTTCCTGCAAAACTTCCGCGCCACGCTGATTCCGACCATCGCCGTTCCGGTGGTGCTGCTTGGGACGTTCGCCGTGCTGTACGCCTTTGGCTACAGCATCAACACCCTGACCATGTTCGCAATGGTACTGGCGATCGGCCTGCTGGTGGACGATGCCATCGTGGTGGTTGAGAACGTCGAGCGCATCATGAGCGAAGAGGGTTTGTCGCCGCGTGAAGCGACGCGAAAATCGATGGGACAAATTCAGGGCGCACTGGTGGGTATCGCGATGGTGCTTTCCGCCGTCTTTGTGCCGATGGCCTTCTTTGGTGGCACCACTGGCGCGATTTATCGCCAGTTCTCCATCACTATTGTCTCGGCGATGGTGCTGTCGGTGCTGGTGGCAATGATACTGACGCCAGCGCTCTGCGCCACACTCCTTAAGCCGTTACACAAGGGCGAACAGCACGGACAAAAAGGCTTCTTCGGCTGGTTTAACCGCATGTTTAACCGCAATGCGGCGCGTTACGAAGCGGGCGTGGCCAGAATCCTGCACCGCAGCCTGCGCTGGATGTTGATTTACGTCCTGCTGCTGGGCGGCATGGTCTTCTTATTCCTGCGCCTGCCGACATCATTTTTACCACTGGAAGACCGGGGAATGTTTATCACCTCCGTTCAGCTTCCGAGCGGCGCGACCCAGCAGCAGACGCTGAAAGTGGTTGAGAACGTTGAATCATATTTTTTCACTCATGAGAAAGACAACATCGTGTCGGTGTTCTCCACCGTCGGTTCTGGCCCTGGCGGGAACGGGCAGAACGTCGCGCGAATGTTTGTGCGCCTGAAAGACTGGGATGAGCGCGACAGTAAAACCGGCTCCTCCTTCGCCATTATTGAGCGGGCGACAAAAGCCTTTAGCCACATCAAAGAGGCGCGCGTCTTTGCCAGTAGCCCGGCGGCAATCAGTGGTCTCGGCAGTTCGGCGGGCTTTGATATGGAATTGCAGGATCACGCCGGGGCCGGACACGATGCGCTGATGGCCGCGCGCGATCAGCTGCTTGAGCTGGCGGGTAAAAACCATGAGCTGACCCGCGTGCGTCACAACGGCCTGGATGACAGCCCGCAGCTGCAAATCGATATCGACCAGCGTAAGGCGCAGGCATTGGGTGTTTCCATTGACGATGTGAACGATACCCTGCAAACCGCCTGGGGCTCCAGCTACGTAAACGACTTCATGGATCGGGGCCGCGTGAAGAAGGTCTACGTTCAGGCCGCCGCGCCGTATCGCATGTTGCCGGACGATATTAATCTTTGGTATGTGCGGAATAACTCCGGCGGAATGGTGCCATTCTCCGCCTTTGCCACTTCCCACTGGGAGAGCGGTTCACCGCGACTGGAGCGTTATAACGGTTATTCCGCGCTGGAAATCGTCGGTGAAGCCGCGCCGGGCGTAAGCACCGGGACGGCGATGGATATTATGGAACAACTGGTTCAGCAGCTCCCTGCCGGTTTTGGCCTGGAGTGGACGGCAATGTCCTATCAGGAAAGGCTCTCCGGCGCGCAGGCCCCTGCCCTGTATGCCGTCTCACTGCTGGTGGTGTTCCTGTGTCTGGCTGCGCTGTATGAAAGCTGGTCGGTGCCGTTCTCGGTAATGCTGGTGGTTCCGCTCGGGGTGATTGGTGCGCTGCTCGCCACCTGGATGCGTGGGCTGGAAAATGACGTCTACTTCCAGGTCGGGCTGTTAACGGTTATCGGGCTATCGGCGAAAAACGCCATTTTGATCGTCGAGTTTGCCAATGAGATGAATTCGAAGGGACACGATCTGCTGTCATCTACCCTGCACGCCTGTCGTCAGCGTCTGCGTCCCATTCTGATGACTTCACTGGCGTTTGTGTTTGGTGTTCTGCCGATGGCGACCAGTTCCGGCGCCGGGTCAAGCAGCCAGCACGCGGTCGGGACCGGTGTGATGGGCGGGATGATCTCTGCAACCATCCTTGCTATTTACTTCGTTCCGCTGTTCTTTGTGCTGGTGCGTCAACGCTTCCCGCTAAAAGAGCGGCCAGAGTAACAGCCATAAAAAAGGCGGCTCCAGGGCCGCCTTTTTAGCGTGTGATTTATTTAGGGTCAATCACATCATTTTTATAACTAAATTAAGTGCTCTTGCAGTTCTTCCTGAATGTCATTTACGAAGCATGTCTTCGATAAAATCTTTCCAGTTCCCCAGTTCACGTTCAATCATAACAACCTCTCTTATTATTATGCGTATTCTATGAGAATATATTGACATTGTGAAGATAATTTAATCAATGACTCCGATTGCCTCCCCCTACTGCTGTGCTGGCCCTGAGACAAATATGGTCCTATCTCCTTTAATTTTATGTGACCAATCGCAATATTTAGAAACAACCATACTCGCGGGTGATAATCTTATTTTGGACTGACTTTAAAGGAGATTTAAGGTGACTGGACATTTATGCGTAAAAGATGAAACACTATTCAGCTAACAGCTGTAAGTTGAATTAACCCGCATAGTCGATTCAGTCATAATGCGAATGTGTTATATTTCTCAAAACAATTTAAAATCGAAAATATTGAACATTTCGGATAAATAAAGACAAAAGGATTCACCATGATTGTGATGTACGGCATTAAAAATTGCGACACCATCAAGAAAGCGCGTCGCTTCCTGGAGGCTAATAATATCGAGTATCGCTTTCATGACTATCGCGCGGACGGCCTTGACGCAGAATTTCTGCATAGCGCTATCGCGGAACTCGGTTGGGAAGCGCTGCTGAATACGCGCGGGACCACCTGGCGTAAACTGGATGAATCTGTGCGCAATTCCATCACTGACGCCGCCAGCGCAGCAAAATTGATGCTCGAAATGCCCGCGATCATCAAACGCCCATTGCTCTGCGCGCCAGGGCAGCCTATGCTGCTGGGTTTCAGTGAATCCAGTTATACACAAATCATTTGAGGTGTAGTCTATGTCTTGCCCGGTCATTGAGCTGACTCAGCAGCTTATTCGCCGTCCTTCCCTTAGCCCGGACGACGCAGGTTGTCAGGCATTAATGATTGAGCGCCTGCGCGCCATTGGTTTTACCGTCGAGCGTATGGATTTTGGCGACACCCAGAACTTCTGGGCATGGCGCGGCCAGGGCGAAACGCTGGCCTTCGCCGGACACACCGACGTGGTGCCTGCGGGCGACGCTGACCGCTGGATTAATCCCCCTTTCGAACCGACTATCCGCGACGGCATGCTCTTTGGCCGAGGTGCGGCTGACATGAAAGGTTCGCTGGCGGCAATGGTCGTGGCCGCTGAGCGCTTTGTCGCCCAGCACCCGAACCACAAAAACCGCCTCGCGTTTTTGATTACCTCCGACGAAGAAGCCAGCGCCAAAAACGGCACGGTGAAAGTCGTCGAAGCGCTGATGGAACGTCGCGAACGTCTCGATTATTGCCTGGTCGGCGAACCGTCGAGCACTGAGATCGTCGGTGACGTGGTGAAAAATGGTCGTCGCGGTTCCCTGACCTGTAATCTGACCGTTCACGGCGTTCAGGGCCACGTGGCGTATCCGCATCTGGCCGATAACCCGGTTCATCGCGCCGCGCCAATGCTGAACGAACTTGTGGGCATTGAGTGGGATAAAGGCAACGAATTTTTCCCGCCGACCAGTATGCAGATTGCCAACGTTCAGGCAGGCACCGGCAGCAATAACGTCATTCCGGGCGATTTCTTCGTACAGTTCAACTTCCGTTTTAGTACGGAACTGACCGACGAGATGATCAAATCTCGCGTTATTGCCCTGCTGGATAAATATGAAATGCGCTACACCCTGGACTGGTGGCTTTCTGGCCAACCGTTCCTGACGCAGCGCGGCAAGCTGGTTGATGCGGTGGTTAACGCTATCGCGCACTATAATGAAATTAAACCGCAACTCCTGACCACCGGCGGGACATCAGACGGACGCTTTATTGCCCGAATGGGTGCGCAGGTTGTCGAACTGGGCCCAGTGAACGCCACCATTCATAAAATCAATGAATGCGTGAACGCGGCTGATTTGCAGCTACTGGCTCGTATGTATCAACGCATTATGGAGCAACTCGTCGCCTGACGACTGCTCTGAGAAGGAATAGCGAATGGACTGGCTGGCTAAATATTGGTGGATTCTGGTACTGGTGTTTCTGGTAGGCGTGCTGCTGAACGTTATCAAAGATCTGAAGCGCGTGGACCACAAGAAGTTTCTCGCCAACAAACCTGAACTTCCCCCGCATCGTGACTTTAACGATAAGTGGGATGATGACGACAACTGGCCGAAGAAAGATCAGAAAGATCAGAAGTAATCGTCAAACTCCGCACCCAACTGTCCCCTCTCCCCTATGGGGAGAGGGTCTGGGTGAGGGGTAATAACTCACATAAACTCAACGATATCGTCATCGTTCGGTTTACTGCCGCTTAATGCCTCATCAAAATAGTGCTTCGGCACGGTAAATTGCAGGTGATTCAGGGCGAACTGCATGCTGCGATCGTCAATGGCATGACCCAGTTCATCAACAATATCCAGCGTCACATCTCCCCCTTCACGAATCAGCGCTTCCTGAGCGGCCACCGCATGGGAAAGCTCAATCACGCGATCTTCCCCGCCGTGGATCAGGTGAATCGTCGTCGCTGTCGTCGCGCTCTGCGGTAACGTCGCGAAGCGTCCGTTAAAGGCAATCACGCGCGACACCAGCCCTGGCTGCGCTTTCACGCTCTCCAGCGACATAATCGCCCCCTGCGAAAAACCAATCAGCGCGGTAGCTCCGGCACCCACACCGCTCTGTTTTTGCCAGTAGCGCACGGTATCGATAAAGGTCGGCATGATGGCATCGATGCGCGCCTGACGATTATCTTCCGTTACGCCCTGTACGGAAAACCACTGACGCCCTTTGGGGCCACAAGGTTCTACGCCACCGATACTGACGATGAGCGCGTCCGGAAAAATCGGCGCAAACCAGCTGCCAATTTGCCCCATATTCGCCGCATTATCACCGACGCCATGAAACAGCAGCAGCAATTGCTGCGCAGGGCTGGAAGGGCTTTGGACAACAAAATGGTCGTGTTTCATGGCAGTCTCCTTAATTGATAGTCAGGATTTTACGCCTCTGGGGGGTAATGACCATGCCACTTCATTGAAGAAGTCATTGAAAAAATTGCCATTGCAAAATATCAGTTTTGAGCTGCTGGGAGCGGCGACTATCAATAAAATCAAGCGCCTGCTCGGCTTCGCTGCGCTGTTGTGCCAGCAACGCTTTGCGACCGGACAGCGCGCGATCGTTGTCGTTTTCAAGCTTCCCGCGCAGTCCCTGAAGCGGCAAATCCACCGCCAGCAAAAGCCGCGTGAGCGCCGCCGCAGAGGTAGAAAGCGGACGATGCGCAAAGGCGAAACCACCCAACTCCAGCCAGTCATCATCGTTAAGGGTAGACTCCCAGCAATCGTCCACCGGGATCTTTTCGGCGTTCCATTTTTCAATTATTCGCGCATCGCGACACAGCCGTTGATGTTCCTGCGCACAAAGCGCCTGCCCCGCCTCGCTGATGGGCTTCAGTGCCATCGCCGTGTAACACCCGCTGCTGGCCTCACGGTGAGTGCCCATTCGCACCAGAACAAAACCGCAGCGCTGCCAGAAGCGCCATAGCTCTTGCGTGTAGCCAAAGCTAACGGAAAGATAATCCTGCTGCGCATGATGACTTGCGCCGAGGACTAATGACTGACCGATGCCTTCTCGCTGACGCGCCGGATGAACGGCTACCCGCGTGACGCGCCTCCCTATCAGGGTAGCCGCCAGCGGCGATCCCCCGTGAGCAGCCAGAGATTGCGCCACCAGATTGCCGCGTGGGCGTCGGTAACCCGCCCATACCGCCTGACTCAACTGAGGTGCTAACCCGCCTTCATCGACCAGCCACAGCGCACCCACCAGGCCATCACCCGCGCGGGCGACGGCAAAATGCTGGCCCGGCGCGTCCATCATGCGACGTAAATCCAGCGGTGAGGTTCGATAATGGGCAGAGCAGAGTAGCGTGTAAATGTCTGCCGCGAGCTGCGGCTGACTCTCCCACGCATTTTGTTCCAGCGGGATAATTTCTGGCGAATCAACGGCGGTCTCATCGACGACGTCATCAAATAGCAGTGCGTTTGCCACGACGCGCTCCAGCGGACACCCCGCCGCCCAGCGAATGGGCGCAGAGAGCGTGAAGTGTTTCAGCCCGCTAAAGCGTGCACAGAATTTGAGTAAAAAACCGCGCCCGGTGCCTTCGTAACCTTGTACGGTCGTGGTCAGCAATACGCGCGGAAAACGCGACACCAGCTGTTCCAGCAGCGGACCTGGAATGGCGGCGGCTTCATCGACAATCAGCCAGTCGGCCTGTTGATCAGAGGCCAGCAGCGCGTCAGGTGCCATAAAGTGATAGTTATCTGCCGCGAAACGGGCGATCACTTCCGTCGCCCCTTTCGCTGGCGCGGTGACGATAGCGCGGCCCGGAATGCGGCTTAACAACATTCCCGCGAGGGCAGATTTGCCGCGGCCACGCGGTGCAGTCACCACCGCCACGCCTGCATTCATCTCAAGTAATGCCGCCAGGATCTCAGCCTGTTCGCGCTGCGGCTCGCCGCTGGCAGGCTGCCAGTCAGGTGCGGGAGGGAGAGTAAAATCGGGGAAAGGCTGATGCTGTTGCCAGACCAGCATGTCGGGATCGTGGCTCACCGTTCGGCAAAAGTGGCGGACAAAATGCGGGGTCGCTATCGGTTTTTCGCTGTCACTCCAGCGCACAGAATCGCTGTCGGGTTTTTCAGGCCAGACAGAAAAAGGCGGCGTGAGTAACACCAGCAGACTTCCGGCGCGTAACGTACCGCTGAGTGCGGCAAAAGCGGAGACATCAAAGCCGCGACGGGCATCGAAAATGGCGTGGTGGTATTCCCGCCCGAGCAGGTTTTTTAACGCCTGCGGTGCGCAGCTCGGGTCGACAGGCGCGTCGTTTCCAACCCACAGCCAGTCACCGACTAGCACGTCGCGCAGCGATAAAGCCTGCGTCTGTGACCACGTATCATCACCGCTTATTACCAGCAGTCGACGATGCCCTTCGCGCTGTAGCCGAGCCGCCAGACGTTCAACCATCACGACACTCTCATCCCTGAGGCTCAGATTCACATGGTTTTACCGAAGGTGTTGCACTGGGCCGGATCGCCGCTCGCAAACCCGCGTTTGAACCAGGTGTAACGTTCTTCGGATGTGCCGTGGGTGAAGCTGTCCGGCACCACGCGGCCCTGACTCTGCTGTTGCAGGCGATCGTCACCGATGGCCTGAGCGGCATTCAGCGCCTCTTCCAGATCGCCCGACTCCAGCACGCCCTGCTGCTGCATACTGTGACCCCAGACGCCAGCGAAGCAGTCGGCCTGCAGTTCCATACGCACGGACAGGCGGTTGATTTCAGTCTGAGAGGCGTTTTGCTGCAGCTGACGCACTTTCGGCTCGATGCCGAGCAGTTTCTGTACGTGGTGGCCGACTTCATGGGCAATCACATAGCCCTGGGCGAAATCGCCGTCAGCGCCGAGCTTGCGTTTCATGTCGTCATAGAAGGAGAGATCGATATAGACGGTGCTGTCCGCCGGGCAGTAAAACGGGCCCATCACGGATTGTCCGGTGCCGCATCCCGTGCGCGTCGCGCCACGGTACATCACCAGTTTTGGCTGCTGGTAGGTGCGACCCATTTTTTCGAACTGCTGGCTCCACGTATCTTCAGTGGTCGCCAGAATCACTGACGTGAATTTAGCTGCTTCATCTTCGTTCGGGCTGATGGAGCGCTGAGATTGTTGCTGCTGTTGTTGAATGGGTTCGCCGGTCATTAAACCGGTCAGGTCGACGCCGTAGTAGCCCGCCACCAGTACGATAATCAACAGAACGATGCCGCCTTTACCGCCGGGAAGCCGCATTCCACCGCCACCCATAGAAGGCCCCATGCCGCCGCTACTGCTGCGCCTGTCTTCTACATTGTCACTTTCACGACGCCCTTGCCAGCGCATAACCACCTCGAAACTATCTCGTCATCAATAGAGTGATCGTAGGCGGTTAACGGGCGGATTACCATAGGAAACAAAGGTAAGAAGCCAAAGGATACGCTGATCCTTTGGCCTGCAAGGGAATTAATCGAGTTTAACGCCCAGACGATGCGCGACGGCTTCGTAGGCTTCAATCAGGCCACCCAGGCTCTGACGGAAACGGTCTTTGTCCATTTTATCGAGGGTTTCTTTGTCCCACAGGCGGCTGCCGTCCGGTGAAAACTCATCACCCAGCACCACTTCGCCTTTGTACAGACCGAACTCCAGTTTGAAATCGACGAGGATTAAGCCTGCATCGTCAAACAGCTTTTTCAGTACGTCGTTGGCTTTGTAGGTCAGTTCCTGCATACGCGCCAGATTCTCTTTGCTCACCCAACCGAAGGTTTCGCAGTAAGATTCGTTGACCATCGGATCGTGCATTTCGTCATTTTTCAGGAACAGATCGAACAACGGCGGGTTCAGCTCGATGCCTTCTTCAATACCCAGACGCTTCACCAGAGAGCCAGCAGCACGGTTACGCACCACGCATTCCACCGGAACCATATCCAGTTTTTTCACCAGACATTCCGTATCGGACAGCAACGCTTCCATCTGAGTTGGGATACCGGCTTCGGCAAGTTTGCTCATAATGAAATGGTTGAACTTGTTGTTCACCATGCCTTTACGGTCGAACTGCTCAATGCGTGCGCCATCCCCTGCTGACGTATCATTGCGGAACTCGAGCACCAACAGATCCGGGTTTTCGGTGCTGTATACGGTCTTCGCTTTGCCACGATACAACTCAGCTTGCTTCTGCATCTTCATTACTCCTGGTGTGATGATATGGTCAAAATCTCGGGATATTATGCCACGCACACGTTTGCGTGACACTAAAATAAAAAGGGCTGGATTAACCAGCCCTTCTTTTTATTTGCTGAATGCAGCCTGGAAGACCGCTACCAGCGCATCGTTCTGCGACTGGGTCAGCGTGTGACCTTTCGGATCGATGAACTGCAAGCTGCTGCGGTTATCGAGGTCACCGACCTGAATTTTATAATCGCCGGAAGCAAGGCCCGGATCGCTGGCACCCAGATCTTTCCATGCGCTATCGGAAAGCGGCTTATAGGTGGCCGTGATGCTGCCCGTAGAACGGGTGCTGTCGGTCACTTTCATACCGGCTTTTTCAAGCACAGCTGGCAAACGCTGCCAGGTCTGCTGGAACGGTGCACGCACCACCAGCATTGGCAGACCGGTGTCATCGGCTGCGCTCTGCACATCAAATGTCACGCCGCTGCGGCTCTGCGCAGAGTTCGCGGCATCGGTCGCGTTTTTATCCAGACCAGACGCAATCACGTTCAGCATTTCGGTGCTGTAACGCTGCAGAGAAGCTGCATCCGCTACTGGCTTACCCGCCTGCTCCAGGTTCAGCAGCTTGACCGTAACGGCCTGCTGATAACCCTGTGGTTTGACAGAGACTTGATAACGACCACGGTACTGCTGATCTTCATCCAGACGGTTCCATTCGATCCAGTCGGTGGTCAGGGTCTGACCCGCGTCGTCGCGCTTATCAATCGTGTAGTTCTTCGACTGAATTACACTGACGACCTGCGGCCACAGCGTGTTGTTACGACCGTTTTCGACCAGCAGCGTTGCGGTGTCACCCGTAAACTGGGTGCGCGCACCGCTCACCAGAGCCAATGGCTGCGCCGGTGGGCGAATATCCAGCGCTTTACCGACAGCGCCACTGCCATTGGTGACAGGAATGTTGTAATCGCCGTTTTGAATCGGCAGGATCATACCCGCTGGCGCATGAAGTTCAGCAAGCGGAGCTGCATCCAGATAGGATTCATCACCGCTCACCTGGCGCTTGTAGCGCGAGTCTGAACTACAGGCAGCGAGCAGCATAACAAGCGAAACACCCGCAACCTTCGCCAGGCGCGTCTTCTGTACTGAGTAAGCCATCAAATCTCCCTAAACTCTACAGCAAACCGGCATGCTTCAGCGCCCCGGTGACCACTTCACGACCGTGGTCGGTGATGGGGGTCATCGGCAGACGCAGCGTGTCGGTCGCTACAAGTCCCAACTCCTTACATGCCCATTTCACTGGGATCGGATTGGGTTCGACAAATAATTTTGTGTGCAGCGGCATCAGACGCTGGTTAATCAAGCGAGCTTCGTCGAAATGACCCGCCGCAGCCAGTTTGCACATTTCGGCCATATCACGCGCCGCGATGTTAGACGTCACGGAAATCACGCCGTGACCGCCGAGCTGCATGAAGTCCAGCGCGGTCGCATCATCACCACTGAGCAGGATAAAGTCGTCTGAAACCAGCTCTTTGATCTGGTGAACGCGGCTTAAGTTCCCGGTCGCCTCTTTAATTGCGATAATATTTTTAACTTTCGAGAGACGGCCTACGGTTTCCGGCAGCATATCGCAGCCAGTGCGCGACGGCACATTATACAGAATTTGTGGCAAGTCAGTATGTTCAGCGATGGCTTTGAAATGCTGGAACAGACCTTCCTGAGTAGGACGGTTGTAGTACGGAGTTACCGTCAGGCAGCCGACAATACCGCTGTTGTTGAAACGCTGGGTCAGGCTGATGGCCTCTGCGGTTGCATTTGCACCCGTCCCGGCGATAACAGGAATACGCCCGTCAGCCAGTTCGACGGTCATCATCACCACATCGCCGTGTTCTTCATGGCTCAGGGTGGCGGATTCACCGGTAGTCCCTACCGAAACGATCGCCGCAGTCCCGTTGGCGACATGGTAATCAATCAGTTTTTTCAGGCTTGACCGGCAGACATTACCTTTCTCATCCATCGGCGTAACAAGCGCAACAATACTTCCCGTGAACATGGGCCATCCTCTGTGCAAACAAGATTCTCAATGGTACGTTTGGAACTGTAATAAAAGCAAGCGACGTAAGGTGTCCAGGCTGTTGTATGCACGTTTTTTTTATGCTTTCCTTATGATGACTTAACCACGCAAAGGAAGAACAGGTTTGACAACCTCATCACAACATTACCTGGTTATCACTGCGCTGGGTGCCGACAGAGCCGGTATTGTGAACACCATCACCCGCCACGTCAGCAGTTGCGGCTGTAATATCGAAGACAGCCGCCTTGCGATGCTGGGCGATGAGTTCACGTTTATCATGCTGCTGTCCGGGACATGGAACGCGATTACGCTCATTGAATCCACTTTACCGCTTAAAGGCGCGGAGCTGGATTTGCTGATCGTGATGAAACGCACAACTGCACGCCCGCGTCCGGCCATGCCGGCGACCGTCTGGGTGCAGGTTGAAGTCACCGACTCCCCGCATTTAATCGAACGTTTCACCGCACTTTTTGACAGCCATCAGATGAACATCGCGGAACTGGTGTCACGTACACAGCCTGGTCCAACGTCAACCCTGTTTATTCAGATAACGGCACACAGCCCTGCTTCACACGATGCATCAAATATTGAGCAAGCGTTCAAAGCACTCTGTACAGAACTCAATGCGCAAGGCAGTATAAACGTCGTCAATTATTCGCAGCACGAACAGGATGGAGTTGAGTAATGAATCCACTGAAAGCCGGTGACATCGCACCGAAATTTAGCCTGCCCGATCAAGACGGCGAGCAAGTAAATTTGACCGACTTCCAGGGACAGCGTGTTCTGGTCTATTTCTACCCGAAAGCCATGACGCCAGGGTGTACCGTACAAGCGTGCGGCTTACGCGATAACATGGATGATTTGAAAAAAGCAGGCGTAGACGTGCTGGGTATCAGCACCGATAAGTCAGAAAAACTGTCACGCTTCGCTGAAAAAGAGTTGCTGAACTTTACCTTGCTCTCCGATGAAGACCATCAGGTGTGCGAACAGTTTGGCGTCTGGGGTGAGAAGTCTTTCATGGGCAAAACCTACGACGGTATTCATCGCATCAGTTTCCTGATCGATGCCGACGGAAAAGTTGAGCATGTGTTTGATGATTTCAAAACCAGCAACCACCACGACGTGGTGCTCGACTGGCTGAAAGCGAACGCCTGAGCCACTTGATCCGTCTGCTGCCCGGCGGCAAAATAAAGGCAAAACGGCAACCTTCGGTTGCCGTTTTTTATGTGTTCACCCTCTCCCGTGGGAGAGGACCGGGGTGAGGGCATCAGGCAGCACAAAGCGCCACCCGGCAAATTTACTCTTCGACAGCTGGGACATCCGGCCACGCGTGAACCACGGCTTTGATGAGCGTCGCCAGCGGAATCGCAAAGAATACGCCCCAGAATCCCCACAGGCCGCCGAAAATCACCACCGACAGAATAATCACCAGCGGATGCAGGTTTACCGCTTCCGAGAACAGCACCGGCACCAGAAGATTGCCGTCCAGCCCCTGAATAATCAGATATACCGCGAAGCAGCTCCAGAACTCCGTTCCAAGACCAAACTGGAACAATGCCACGCCGACCACCGGAATCGTCACCACGAATGCGCCGATATAGGGAATGAGCACCGAGAAGCCCACCAGCACCGCCAGCAGCAGCGAATAGTTCAGGCCGAAAATGATGAAACCAATCCAGGTCGCAACACCAACCACAATCATCTCCAGCACTTTGCCGCGAATGTAGTTGGTTATCTGCTGGTTCATCTCCTTCCACACCTGCCCTGCCAGACCACGATTGCGCGGTAAAATGCGGCGCACGGCGTTAAGCATCTGCTCTTTATCTTTTACCAGGAAGAAGACCATCAGCGGGACCAGCACCAGATAGACCGCCAGCGTCAGCAGCCCGACCAGCGAGGCGAGAGAATATTTCACCACTGAATCGCCCATCGTCATGATGCGGGCGCGCATGTTTTCCGCCATCGCATCAATAATGCCCGCGTCCATCAGCGCCGGATAACGTCGCGGCAGCGTAGCGGCAAAATCGGAGAGTTTATTGAGCATGCCGGGCATATCGCGAATCAGATAAATCCCCTGCTGCCAGGCAACAGGCATTACCACAAACGACATCAGCAGCAGAATACCCACGAACAGGATCAGCACGATGCTGGTCGCCCAGCGGCGTGAGCAGCCAATATTTTCCAGACGAACCGTTGGCCATTCGAGAAGATAAGCCAGCACGAGAGCCACCAGCAAAGGCGCCAGTAGGCCGCTGAAGAAGAACAGGATACAGAACCCGGCAACCAGGATAACCAGCAAAGCAATAGCTTCGGGATCGCTGAAACGACGCCGATACCACTGCATTAACATTTCGAGCATACAACCCTTCCCTGAATCTGATGGCTGGAGCGAGAGGCGAATTGTATCTAACTGTCACTCAAAAGACTTTCGCTTTTTGACTCTGGGTCACGAAACGCAAAAGGCCGTTGTTTGGGATTTTCTTCACGCCACAACACCGCTACACTCGCAGAGCAGTTGAAGGTGAACGATATGCACGTTCTTCGGTCAAATGGCTACATCCAAAATACAGGGCAGAGGTTATGTTCAGGCAGTTGAAAAAAACTCTGGTTGCAACGCTTATTGCCGCATTGACTGTCGGTCAGATGGCGCCAGCTTTCGCTGACTCCGCCGATACATTGCCGGATATGGGAACCTCAGCAGGCAGCACGCTTTCCATCGGACAAGAAATGCAGATGGGGGATTATTATGTGCGCCAGCTTCGTGGCAGCGCGCCGCTAATCAATGACCCGCTGCTGGTGCAATACATCAACGGGCTGGGGATGCGCCTGGTTGCCCATGCTGACTCGGTTAAAACGCCCTTTCACTTCTATTTAATCAATAACGACGAAATTAACGCCTTTGCCTTCTTCGGCGGAAATGTGGTGTTGCATTCGGCGTTATTCCGCTATTCCGATAACGAAAGCCAGCTCGCATCGGTGATGGCACACGAAATCTCCCACGTCACCCAGCGCCATCTGGCGCGTGCGATGGAAGATCAGAAAAAGAATGCGCCATTGACCTGGGTCGGTGCCCTAGGCTCGATTCTGCTGGCGATGGCCAGCCCGCAGGCCGGCATGGCGGCGCTGACTGGCACGCTCGCCGGGACGCGCCAGGGGATGATCAGCTTTACTCAGCAGAATGAACAGGAAGCGGACCGCATCGGCATTCAGGTACTCCAGCGCTCCGGGTTTGATCCACAGGCAATGCCCTCGTTCCTCGAAAAACTGCTCGACCAGGCGCGTTATTCCACACGCCCACCGGAAATTTTGCTGACGCACCCCCTGCCGGAAAGCCGCCTGTCGGATGCGCGTAACCGTGCCAACCAGATGCGCCCGGTCGTCGTCCAGTCATCGCAAGATTTTTACATGGCGAAGGTCAGAACCCTCGGCATGTATAACTCCGGGCGTAACCAGCTAACCAGCGATCTGCTTGATACGCTGGCGAAAGGCAACGTCCGTGAGCAGAATGCGGCACAATATGGTCGGGCGCTTCAGGCGATGGAAGCCAACAAATACGATGAGGCGCGTAAAGCGCTCCAGCCGCTTTTGTCGGCTGATCCGAACAATGCCTGGTATCTCGACCTCTCAACCGACATCGATTTGGGGCAGAAGAAAACGGCTGACGCGATCAACCGTCTGAAAAATGCTAAAGATCTGCGCACCAATCCGGTGTTACAGCTCAACCTTGCGAACGCTTACTTACAGGGCGGCCAGCCTAAAGATGCGGCAACCATTCTGAATCGTTATACGTTTGATCATAAAGACGATCAAAACGGCTGGGATTTGCTGGCGCAAGTCGAAGGGCAGCTCGGCAACCGTGACCAGGAATTAGCAGCCCGCGCCGAAGGTTTTGCTTTAGTTGGGCGACTGGATCAGTCGATTTCCTTGCTCAGCAGCGCCAGTTCGCAGGTTAAACTGGGCAGCCTGCAGCAGGCACGTTACGACGCCCGAATCGATCAGCTGCGCGCCTTGCAGCAACGCTTCAAGCCGTACGAAAAGATGTAATAAGGAGAAGTCATGTCAGACGCGGTAAAAATTTATCACAACCCTCGCTGCTCCAAGAGCCGCGATACGTTGAGCCTGTTGAAATCTAACGGTATCGATCCTGAAATCGTATTGTATCTGGACACCCCTCCGGACGCCGCAACCCTTCGCCAGCTTCTGAGTATGCTGGGCATGGCAAGCGCGCGGGAACTGATGCGCCAGAAAGAGGATCTGTATAAGTCGTTAAACCTTGACGATAGCCATCTGTCCGAAGATGCGCTCATTCAGGCGATGGTCGAGAATCCAAAGCTGATTGAGCGCCCGATTGTGGTCGCAAACGGTGAAGCGCGCATTGGTCGCCCACCGGAAGATGTGCTCGAAATCCTCAATTAATTCGACCGCCGCAGCGCTTCGAGAAAAGCCTGCGGCGTACTGTCTCCCAGCTTTTTCTGCGTTTTACCCTGATTATAAAATTCACAGATCCGCATCAGCAGTTGCCCTGCCGGTTCCATATTCATCCGAGGAATAATCTCGCCTAACGGGATCGCCACCTGCACCGCGCAATACCGGGCCGCGCTTCTTTTTGCCCCAATCCCTTCAAGCGTTAACGGTGCAGTAAACCCAAAAGTCTCAACAGATTGGATATCAGCCGGACAGGCTTTTAACAATTCATTCGCCCAGTTAGCCACCAGCTGCGCCGAGATGCCTGCGTAAAGCCGGGCAAAACACCAACCGCTGATCGGCTCCCGTGCCCACAAAAGATGTTGCTCGCCACCATCGTCCATGTGCAACGAGAGCGGCAGATGGTGCAATTCAAGCCGATGCGGCACCCCGCCTGCTTTTAAGGCTTTTTTACCCTGCAACGGCGCGCCCTGCCGTTGCACCGCAGCCGGTTTCAGGTAGCGATTGAGCGTTGCCCGCGAAACGCTGATCCCCAATCCTTCCGTCACCAAAAACAAAAGCTCGTCCAGCGGCGCACCGGTAGCGTCGCGTAGAGCATTAATCAACGCGATCTGCTCTTGTCTCATTGCTTTGTGTATCACTTTTGGGGTGGTGTGATTGTCTGTAACCTGGTCTCGTTTACGCCAGCGCCGGACGGTGGTCACTGAAATCCCCAGTTCAACAGCCAGCTCTCTGTGGCTTTTTTCGGACTGCTGAAGGTAGCGACGCGTCCGCGGCGTGGTCGTGGCATTGGCGTGCAGTTTAATTTCCATCGCGAGCCCTCAGTGAAATTTCTTATAACCAATCTTGTGAGATTTATATTAACAAGGCGATTACATTGTGACCTGTTTCACCTTTCGGTCGCAACGCTTCGCTGATAATCCTCAGACATAACACAAACAACGTCACTCGATCTTGTACGGAGTTCACAATGAACAATGTTCTGGGATTTATGGAAGCAAAATTGATGCCGCTGGCGGCCAAAACGGCTCAGCAGCGTCATCTGGGTGCCATTCGTGGCGCGTACGTATCATTCATGCCATTTATCATCGTCGGCTCAATTCTGCTGGTGATCTCCTCGTTCCCGAATCAGACGTATCAGCAGTTTATGTCCTCGGCCTTTGGCGAAAGCTGGAGCTCGATCATTGAAATCCCGTTTAACGCCGTCTTCTCTACCATGTCGCTGTTTATCAGCTTCCTGGTCGCCTTCCGTCTGGCGGAACATTACGGCGAAGACCGCATTTCGTGCGGTATTCTGGCGCTGGTTAGCTTCCTGATCCTCACGCCATTTATCAAAGTCGCGGAGAACGGCGGCATAACCGTCATGCCGGTCGAATGGATTGGCAGCAAGGGGCTGTTCGTGGCAATGATTGGTTCGCTGCTGTGGACGGAACTGTTCTGCTGGCTGAAGCGCAAAAATCTGGTGATCAAAATGCCAGACGGCGTGCCGCCTGCGGTGCAGGAATCTTTCGCCGCGCTGATCCCCGCCCTGCTGGTGATGATCCTGGTGCTGGTCATTCGCATCGTGTTTGAAAACACCCACTATCACACCATTCATCAGTTCATCTATGAAGTGGTCGCCACGCCGGTGCGCCACTATGGCACGTCCTATTTCGGCGCGCTGATGACAGTGTTCAGCATCACCATTTTGTGGTCTGTGGGTATTAACTCCGGGTCGATGATCAACGGCATCATCCGTCCGCTGTGGATGGAGAACCAGACCGACAACATCGCCGCCATTCAGGCAGGCGTGACGCCGCCGCACATTATCACCGAGCAGTTTTTTGACATGATCTGGATGGGCGGCGCGGGTGCCACCCTGTCGCTGGTGATCGCGATGCTGATTTTTGCCCGCAGTAAAAACATGCGCGAAGTGGCGCGGCTCGGCGCGGGCGCGTCGGTGTTCAATATCAACGAACCGATTTTGTTCGGCCTGCCGGTGATCATGAACCCGATCATGCTGATTCCGTTTAACCTGGTGCCGCTGGTATTAGTCACCGTGCAATACGCGGCGATGAAACTGGGCGCCGTGGCGGTTACAACGGGGGTCTTTATTCCCTGGACGCTGCCGCCGGTGATCAGCGGGTTTATCGTCACCGGGCATATTAGCGGCAGCGTGATGCAGCTGCTTAACCTGCTGATTGGCGCGATGCTTTATCTGCCTTTCATGCGGATTCTGGACAAACAGTACCGCGCGGCGGAAATTGCCACCGCGACGCAACCCGAAGCCACACTGGCGAAACAGGAGTAAAGCATGTGGGGAATTATCGCAACCTGGCGAATGGCGCTGGAAGGCGTGACGGAGTCTGCGTCTGCGCTGGCTGCGGGGAAGCCAGTTTCATCGGCGGTGGTGGATGCCGTTGCCACCGTTGAAGACTTCCCGTATTACAAGTCGGTCGGTTACGGCGGGCTGCCCACCGAAAATGGCGACGTGGAACTCGACGCCGCCTATATGGACGGCGATACGCTGGCCTTTGGTGCGGTAGGGAATCTGGTGGATATCGCCAACCCGGTGCGCGTCGCTCAGGCGCTTAGCCGCCAGCGCTACAACAGTCTGCTGGTCGGCCAGGGCGCGCGGGAATGGGCGCTCAGCCAGGGTTTTGCCGACAAAACCATGCTCACCGACCGGGCGATGCAGCACTACCGCAAGCGCTGTCGCGAAACGCTGGATAAAGGCTTAAGCCCCTACGATGGACACGACACCGTCGGCATTATCGGGCTTGATAAACAGGGGTCGATGAGCGTCGCCACCTCCACCAGCGGCCTGTTTATGAAAAAACGCGGACGCATCGGGGATTCACCGATCATCGGTTCCGGCTTTTATTGCGACAGCGAAACAGGTGCCGCCACTGCCACTGGTGTGGGGGAAGATTTAATGAAAGGCTGCACCAGCTACGAGATCGTGCGCCGTATGGCGCAGGGGATGACACCACAACGCGCTGCAGATTCCGTGGTCTTCGAACTGGAAGACAAACTGATGTCGCGCTTTGGTCGCGTGGGCGATCTTTCGGTGGTGTGTATGAATAACAAAGGCGAGTTTGGCGCAGCGACCAATATCAAAACCTTCTCGTTTGTCGTCGCTACCGCAAATCAACCGTTGACCGTTTTCCGCACCGAACGCCTGCGCGAGAAAACCCATTATCAGGCCGTGGATGACGAATGGATGCAGGCCTATGCCGCGCGGATCCGCGCCCCGATTGAGGAACAATCATGATTTCCTGTGAGCTTATAACCACTCTTGCAAAAGCAAAACCGCACAGCCATTTGCTGGCGTACCCGTCCAGCGCCCTGCTGCCAGATACTGCGCTTATCAACGAAATGCGCGAACAGAAAAACGTGGCGGATGCGCGCTTCGGCTGCGCGCCGTTTTCCCGTATTACCCTCCTGCCGGACGCACTCTGGCATGACGCGCTGACCGATGGATTACTCGCCGCGCTGCGCCCACTTTTCGCCGCACCGGTCAGCGAGAATGTGGTGCTGGATGTCAGCAACATTCACGACACCGTTCTGGTGCAGGTGCTGCGCTTTCTGTTCAATCAGGCGCACAGACTCAGCGATTTAAAGCTGAAGAAAACAGCCGACACTGACCTTCGGATTCGCCACGTCACCGTCCTGTGTTTGCCTGAGCAGCAGGAACACCTGAGCAAAATCATTGAGCAGCAGCGGGCCATCGCCAACGGTATGATCGCCGCACGCCGTCTGGCAGATACGCCGTCGGATCGCTGTACGCCGCAGTATGTGGTCGACGAGGCGCAAACACTCTGTGCCGCCTTCCCTGCCCTGCGCTGCGAAGTGCTCGATGAAAAACAGATCGTAGAGCAAGGTCTGGGACTGTTACACGCCGTCGGCAAAGGGGCCACCTGCCCGCCGCGCCTGTTGGCGATTCATTATGACGGCACAAATGACGGTCCGGTGCGCTGCTACGTAGGCAAAGGGATCACGTTTGATACGGGCGGTCTGTGGCTGAAAGAAGGCGCGGGCATGTACACCATGAAGTACGACATGTGCGGTGCAGCCAACGTACTGGGCCTGATGCTGATCGTGGCGGAGTTGAATCTTCCCGTGAGGATCATGGGCGTGCTGGCGCTGGCGGAAAACGCCATTGGCCCGGATGCCATGCAGCCGGGAACGGTGGCACGCGCCTGTAACGGTCTGACGGTGGAAATCAACAATACCGACGCCGAAGGACGGCTGGTGTTGGCCGATGCCATCGCCTGGGCCAGCGAGCGGCATCCGCAGGCGCACTACATTATTGATATGGCGACATTAACCGGCGCGGTGGTAAAAGCGCTGGGGTATGAGCTGAGTGGGTTGATGACGCAGAACGAGCCACTGCGCCAGGCGTTGTCCCTCGTAGGCAAAACGAGCGGCGATGACGTATGGTCGCTGCCGCTGGACGCGCGGCTGAAAAAGCAGACGGAGAGCACGATTGCCGACCTGTGCAATACGCCGACCAACAATGCGGCGATCAGCGCGTCGGCTGCATGGTTATTACATCATTTTTGTCCGCCGACGATTCCGTGGGCGCACCTGGATATCAGCGGGACCGCGTTGTGGCGTGAAGGCGGGAGAAGCGTGGCGTCAGGAAGACCGATTCCGTTATTAGTCGAGCATTTGTTAGCGGATATCGAATCGTAGGCCCGTGCAAGCGAAGCGCCGCCGGGCAACAAAGCCGGGTGGCGGCTTCGCCTTACCCGGCCTACAGGACCGTCGGTTTTTGCTATAACTTGAGCGTTTCTTTCACAAACGGAATGGTCAGCTTGCGCTGAGCGGTAATGGACGCGCGATCGAGCTGATCCAGCGTATCAAATAGAGTTCGCATCTCGCGATCCAGCCGCTTTAACAGAAAACGTCCCACGTCTTCCGGCAGCTCAAACCCACGTAACCGCGAGCGCAACTGCAGCGCCTGAAGCTTATCTTCATCAGAGAGTGGCTGGAGTTTATAGATTTGTCCCCAGTCGAGGCGCGACGCCAGATCCGGTAATCCGAGGTTTAGCTGACGCGGCGGGCGATCCCCGGTGATCAGCAACCGGGTTTTACCCGATTCCAGAATGCGATTGTAGAGGTTGAACATCGCCATTTCCCACAGCTCATCCCCGGCGATGCATTCGATATTGTCGATACAGACCAGCGAAAGATGTTCCATACCGTCGAGCACTTCCGGGACAAACCAGGTGCGCTTATCCAGCGGCACATAGCCTACCGCGTCACCGCGCTGGGAAAGCTCCGCGCAGGCGGCGTGCAGCAGATGGCTGCGTCCCGCGCCTTCGCGTGACCAGATATAAATGTATCCGCTGTGCTCCTGGCGTAACACGTTTTGCAACGCAGCCAGTAAAGAGGGGTTATCGCCCGGCCAAAAACTCGCGAAAGTTTCGTCGTCAGGAAGATAAAGTGGCAGAGAGAGCTGTGCCGGTCCGTTCAGAAATACCTCGATCAAGGTCTCACATAAAATCGGGAGGCAGTTTATCACGGAACCCGCGATGAGAGAACCGGGCGGATCGTCCGCCCGGTTTTAGGATCAATGTGATGCTTTTTCGCTCTCCTGAGCGTCCAGCACTTCTTCCTCAGGGCGAAGCACAGAGATCAGCTTGAAGATCAGGCTCAGACCCACACCAACGATAGTCGCCAGCGCCATCCCTTTCAGCTCTGCCGCGCCGATATGCACCTTCGCACCGCTCACGCCGATGATCAGGATAACGGAGGTCAGGATCAGGTTCTGCGTTTTGTTGTAATCCACTTTGGACTCAATCAGCACGCGAATACCGGACGCACCGATGACTCCGTACAGCAGCAGAGAAACACCGCCGATCACCGGAACCGGGATAATCTGGATCGCCGCCGCCAGTTTCCCGACACAGGAGAGCAGAATCGCAAAGATAGCCGCCCCGCCGATCACCCAGGTACTGTAGACGCGGGTAATCGCCATCACGCCGATGTTCTCACCGTAGGTGGTGTTTGGCGTGGAGCCGAAGAAACCGGAAATCATGGTCGACAGGCCGTTAGCAAACATCGAACGGTGCAGGCCTGGGTCGCGGATCAGATCTTTTTTGACGATATTCGCCGTCACCACCAGGTGACCAACGTGCTCGGCAATCACTACCAGCGCCGCAGGCAGAATGGTGAAGATCGCAAACCACTCAAAGCGTGGCGTGTAGAAGGTTGGCAGTGCGAACCAGTGCGCCTGCGCAATCGGAGAAGTATCCACCACGCCCATCGCGAAGGAGAGCGCGTAGCCCGCCAGCACCCCAATCAGAATCGGGATAATCGCCAGGAAGCCGCGGAACAGCACCGAACCGAAGACGGTTACACCCAGAGTCACCAGCGAAATAATAATGGTTTTGGATTCAGGCGATTGCCCGTCCGCAGGCAGCAGGCCGGCCATGTTTGCTGCCACACCGGCAAGCTCCAGACCAATGACGGCAACGATTGCGCCCATCGCCGCAGGCGGGAACATCACGTCCAGCCAGCCGGTCCCGGCTTTCTTCACAATGAAGGCCACCAGGCAGAACAGCGCGCCGCACATGATAAAACCGCCCAGCGCCACTTCGTAGCCTAACGGCAGTAACAACAAGACCGGGGAGATAAATGCAAAGCTGGAGCCCAGATACGCCGGAATTTTGCCTTTACAGATGAAAAGGTACAGCAGCGTGCCGACGCCGTTGAACAGCAACACGGTGGCCGGGTTAATGTGAAACAGGATGGGCACCAGTACGGTTGCGCCGAACATGGCAAACAAGTGCTGCAAACTAAGCGGGATCGTCTGCAAAAGCGGCGGTCTTTCACTCACCCCGATAGTACGGCGCGTCATAGTGTTTTCCTCTAAGTATTGTGAGTTGTTTGTGTTTTATTCAAAAAAAAGCCGACTTTCAAAGTCGGCTTCTTTATCGTTATTCGATTATTTCGTACCAAAAATCTTGTCGCCGGCATCGCCGAGCCCAGGGATGATATACCCATGCTCGTTCAAGCCCTGATCGATAGAGGCGGTATACAGCTCAACGTCCGGGTGTGCTTTTTCCAGCGCCGCGATACCTTCCGGTGCCGCAACCAGTACCAGCACCTTGATGCTGTTACAGCCGGCATTTTTCAGCAGGTCGATGGTGGCGATCATGGAGCCGCCGGTGGCGAGCATCGGGTCAACGACCAGCGCCATACGCTCGTCGATGTTGGACACCAGCTTCTGGAAATACGGGACGGGCTCGAGGGTTTCTTCATTACGGTAGATACCGACCACGCTGATACGCGCGCTCGGTACGTGCTCCAGCACGCCTTCCATCATGCCCAGACCTGCGCGCAGGATTGGCACCACGGTAATTTTTTTACCTTTGATCTGTTCAACCTGGACCGGGCCATTCCAGCCTTCGATGGTCACTTTTTCAGTTTCCAGGTCAGACGTCGCTTCGTAAGTCAGTAAGCTTCCAACTTCAGAGGCCAGTTCGCGAAAACGCTTCGTGCTGATGTCATGCTCACGCATCAGGCCCAGCTTGTGTTTAACGAGTGGGTGTTTCACTTCCACAATCTTCATTCTCATTCTCCTCTGAGGTGGCTACCGCAAAAAAAATCGCCGGATTATACCGCTTTTTTCCGGGATCGCCATACCCATCTTGCTTGATGCGGATCAAGCAAAGTGGATTAGGGAGCGATAGTGAGTATAAAACAGGAAAAAAAAGAAGGGAGTTTTGCCGGGTGGAGGTAAAGGCAAAACGGCAACCAGGTTGCCGTTTTTGGTGTTTGCGCCCTCTCCCGTGGGAGAGGGTCGGGGTGAGGGCACCAGACCGCAGAGGCTTATGGCCCGTGCAAGCGCAGCGCCGCCGGGCGATTACAGGTCTGCGCCGTTAGTGGCGATCACCTTCTGATACCAGTCGAAAGATTTTTTCTTGCTGCGGTTCAGGGTGCCGTTTCCTTCGTTATCTTTATCAACAAAAATAAAGCCGTAACGTTTTTTCATCTCGCCGGTGCCGGCAGAGACCAGATCGATACAGCCCCACGGTGTGTAACCCATCAGATCCACGCCATCTTCAACGACCGCTTTTTTCATCTCGCGGATATGGGCGTCGAGATAATCGATACGGTACTGGTCATTGACCGTGCCGTCACTCTCCTGCACGTCGATCGCGCCGAAGCCGTTCTCAACGATAAACAGCGGCAGCTGATAGTGATCCCAGAACCAGTTCAGGGAGTAGCGCAGGCCCATCGGGTCAATCTGCCAGCCCCAGTCGGACTTCTGCACGTACGGGTTGGAAACGAGGCTTTTGCTCTCGTCATAATCCAGCTGCGGGTTATCCGGCGTGGCTTTGGTGGCGAAAGACATGTAATAACTGAAGCCGATGTAATCCACACAGCCCTGCTTCAATGCCGCAACGTCTTCTTCAGTGATATCCAGCTCAAAACCACGACGCTCAAAGTAGTTCAGCAGATGCTGCGGATATTTCCCGCGCACGTGCACGTCGGTGAACCAGTAGCGACGGTGCATAGCGTTCATCGCCATCATGATGTCGTTTGGCGCGCAGCTCAGCGGATAGATTGGGCACATGGCAATCATGCAGCCAATTTGCAGGGACGGATTGATCTCACGTCCGGCTTTTACCGCCAGGGCGCTGGCCACCAGTTCGTAATGCGCAGCCTGGAACATCACCGGCTCGCGATCTTCGCCTTCTTCATACTTCAGGCCGGAGTTGGTGAACGGCGCAAAATCTTCGTGGAAGTTAGCCTGGTTGTTGATCTCGTTAAAGGTCATCCAGTACTTCACTTTGTGCTGATAACGCTTGAAGCAGACGCTGGCGAACCGCACAAACATGTCGATCAGCTTACGGTTGCGCCAGCCGCCGTATTCGGTCACCAGATGGAAAGGCATCTCGAAGTGCGACAGGGTAATTACCGGTTCGATGCCGTATTTCAGGCACTCGTCAAACAGGTCGTCGTAGAATTTCAAACCGGCTTCGTTCGGCTCCAGCTCGTCGCCTTTCGGGAAAATGCGCGTCCAGGCAATGGAGGTGCGGAAACATTTAAAGCCCAGTTCGGCAAAAAGTTTGATGTCTTCTTTGTAGCGATGGTAAAAATCGATGGCTTCGTGGTTCGGGTAATTTTTGCCCTGAATGACGCCCTGGGTGATTTCACGCGGTACGCCGTGCGCCCCAACGGTCATTACGTCTGCGACGCTGATACCCTTACCGCCCTCTTTCCAGCCACCTTCCAGCTGATGCGCCGCCACCGCGCCGCCCCACAGAAAACCTTCTTTAAATCCTGGCATGCCTTTTCCCTCATTCTGCGTTATTTTCTGCAAAAACAATTACAGAAACCGGTTTCAGTCAAATCATGTGCAATGGTTTAGCCTGTTGCAAGCAGATTACCGAAACCGGTTTCATTTTCGTGAACGGCATCAAGTTTGTCTGCGCCCGATGTATAAATGTGTAAATTTGCAGCGACTTTTTTTGACCGCAGAATAGGCTCGCAAACGTTTGCCTGGACTGTTAGAATTGCGCCGATTTTTCTTACTATGCTATGCGTGGGGACTTAAGCCGTGACCAACAAAACTTCTCTCAGCTATAAAGATGCCGGTGTTGATATTGACGCAGGTAATGCGCTGGTTGACCGAATCAAAGGTGTGGTCAAAAAGACTCGCCGCCCTGAAGTGATGGGTGGTCTGGGTGGATTTGGCGCGCTGTGCGCACTACCGCAAAAATATCGTGAGCCTGTTCTGGTTTCTGGCACTGACGGCGTGGGCACGAAACTGCGTCTGGCGATGGATCTCAAACGCCACGACACCATCGGCATCGATCTGGTGGCCATGTGTGTGAATGACCTCGTGGTGCAGGGTGCGGAACCCCTCTTCTTCCTCGATTATTACGCGACCGGCAAACTGGACGTGGATACTGCATCCAGCGTGATTACCGGTATCGCTGAAGGCTGTCTGCAGTCTGGCTGTGCACTGGTCGGTGGTGAAACCGCAGAAATGCCGGGGATGTACCACGGTGAAGATTACGACGTCGCAGGATTCTGCGTCGGTGTAGTAGAAAAATCAGAAATTATCGACGGCAGCAAAGTGGCCGATGGCGATGTCCTGATTGCGCTGGGCTCCAGCGGCCCGCACTCCAACGGTTATTCCCTGGTGCGTAAAATTCTTGAAGTCAGCGGCTGCGACCCGGAAACCACCGAGCTTGAAGGTAAACCGCTGGCCGATCATCTTCTGGAACCTACCCGTATTTACGTGAAGAACATTCTTGAGCTGATTGCGAACGTTGACGTTCACGCCATTGCGCACCTGACCGGTGGCGGCTTCTGGGAAAATATTCCGCGCGTTCTGCCTGACAATACGCAGGCGGTGATCGACGAGTCCTCCTGGCAGTGGCCGGCTGTGTTTAACTGGCTGCAAACCGCGGGCAACGTCAGCCAGCACGAAATGTATCGCACCTTCAACTGCGGCGTCGGCATGCTGATTGCTCTGCCTGCCAGCGAAGCGGATAAAGCCGTTGAGCTGATGCAGGCGAAAGGTGAAAACGCGTGGAAAATCGGTATCATCAAAGCGTCTGATTCCGAACAGCGCGTGGTCATTGAATGAAAAATATCGTGGTGCTCATATCCGGAAACGGAAGCAATTTGCAGGCTATTATCGATGCCTGCAAACAGAAACAGATCAATGGCACCATTCGCGCAGTATTCAGCAACAAGGCCGACGCGTTCGGCCTTGAGCGGGCGCGGGATGCACATATCCCAGCGCACGCGCTGGAAGCCTCTCAGTTTGCCAGTCGTGAAGCGTTTGACCGGGAGCTGGTGCAGGAGATCGACGCCTATGCGCCGGATGTCGTGGTGCTAGCCGGTTATATGCGTATCTTAAGCCCGGCGTTTGTTTCGCACTATTCCGGGCGCCTGCTGAACATCCACCCTTCTCTTCTGCCGAAATATCCTGGCCTGCATACGCATCGTCAGGTGCTGGAAAATGGCGATGAGGAGCATGGTACTTCCGTGCATTTCGTCACCGACGAGCTGGACGGCGGGCCAGTAATCCTGCAGGCGAAAATCCCGGTGTTTGACGGCGATGACGAAGACGATATCACCGAACGCGTCCAGTCTCAGGAACACGCCATCTATCCTTTAGTGGTGAGCTGGTTTGTCGACGGGCGTCTTGAGATGCGCGATAACGCCGCCTGGCTGGATGGCGTTAAGCTGCCCGCGCAGGGACATGCAGCTGACGAGTAGTCTGTTTGTCGGGTGGCGCTTACGCTTACCCGACCTACAAAACCGTAGGCCCGTGCAAGCGCAGCGCCGCCGGGCATTATTTTGCGGTCCCGCATTTATCCCCACCAACTCTCTAAATTCCCCCAGAAAAAAAATTAACTGTCATACTTTTCTGGCACAGTTGGACATCTCGTGTCAAAGCTCGCCATAATAGAATCGAGACGGATTTGCTGCGTCCCGTGATTGAAACGGAGTGTAAGTTGTAATGGGTCAGGAAAAGTTATACATCGAGAAAGAGCTAAGCTGGTTAGCGTTTAACGAGCGCGTGCTTCAGGAAGCGGCTGATAAAAGTAATCCGCTGATTGAACGTATGCGTTTTCTGGGTATTTATTCCAATAACCTGGATGAATTCTATAAAGTCCGTTTTGCTGAACTGAAGCGGCGGATCATCATCAGCGAAGAGCAAGGCCTGAACTCCCATTCGCGCCACCTTCTGGGTAAAATCCAGGCGCGCGTCCTGAAAGCAGACCAGGAATTTGACGGTTTGTACAACGAGCTGCTGCTCGAAATGGCGCGTAATCAGATCTTCCTGATTAACGAACGCCAGCTTTCCGCCAACCAACAAACCTGGCTACGCCACTACTTCAAACATTATCTGCGCCAGCACATCACCCCTATTCTTATCAATCGCGAAACCGATCTGGTGCAGTTCCTGAAAGACGATTACACCTATCTGGCGGTTGAAATTATTCGTGGCGACTCCATTCGCTACGCGCTGCTGGAGATCCCGTCGGATAAAGTCCCGCGCTTTGTGAACCTGCCGCCGGAAACGCCGCGCCGTCGCAAGCCGATGATCCTGCTGGATAACATTCTGCGCTACTGCCTGGACGACATTTTCAAAGGCTTCTTCGATTACGATGCGTTGAACGCCTACTCCATGAAAATGACCCGCGACGCCGAATACGATCTGGTGCACGAGATGGAAGCCAGTCTGATGGAGCTGATGTCCTCCAGCCTGAAACAGCGTCTGACCGCCGAACCGGTGCGCTTTGTTTATCAGCGAGATATGCCAGACGCGATGGTGGAAATGCTGCGCGACAAGCTGACCATTTCCCGCTACGACTCCATCGTGCCGGGCGGGCGTTACCACAACTTTAAAGACTTTATTGGCTTCCCGAACGTCGGTAAAGCTAACCTGGTTAACAAGCCGCTGCCGCGTCTGCGCCATATTTGGTTCGATAAATTCCGTAACGGATTCGACGCCATCCGTGAGCGCGACGTGCTGCTCTACTATCCTTACCACACCTTTGAGCACGTGCTGGAACTGCTGCGTCAGGCGTCGTTCGACCCGAACGTGCTGGCTATTAAGATCAACATTTACCGCGTGGCGAAAGACTCGCGCATCATAGATGCGATGATTCACGCTGCCCACAACGGTAAAAAAGTGACGGTAGTGGTTGAGCTGCAGGCCCGTTTCGACGAAGAAGCGAACATCCACTGGGCGCGTCGTCTGACGGAAGCCGGTGTACACGTCATCTTCTCCGCGCCTGGCCTGAAAATTCACGCCAAACTGTTCCTGATTTCCCGTAAAGAAGGTGACGACGTGGTGCGCTACGCCCACATCGGGACCGGTAACTTTAACGAGAAAACCGCGCGACTTTATACGGACTACTCGCTGCTGACCGCCGACGCGCGCATCACCAACGAAGTGCGTCGGGTGTTTAACTTCATCGAAAACCCGTACCGCCCGGTGAGTTTCGACTATCTGCTGGTCTCCCCGCAGAACTCGCGCCGCCTGTTGTACGCGATGATCGACAAAGAGATTGCTGCCGCGCAGAAAGGCGAGCCGTCGGGTATTACACTCAAACTGAACAATCTGGTCGACAAAGGGCTGGTGGATCGTCTGTATGCCGCCTCCAGTACCGGTGTACCGGTGAATCTGCTGATTCGCGGCATGTGTTCGTTGATTCCAGAACTGGAAGGCATCAGCGAAAATATCCGCGTGATCAGCATCGTTGACCGTTATCTGGAACACGACAGGATCTATATTTTTGAAAATGGTGGCGACAAACAGGTTTATCTCTCTTCAGCGGACTGGATGACGCGAAACATTGATTACCGAATTGAAGTCGCCACTCCGCTGCTCGACCCACGTCTGAAGCAGCAGATCCTCGATATTATTGAGCTGCAATTGAGTGACACTGTTAAGGCTCGCTATATCGACAAAGAACTGAGTAACCGCTACGTGCAGCGCGGCAACCGCCGTAAAGTGCGCTCACAGCTGGCGATTTACGACTATATCAAATCACTCGAGCAACCTGATTAACCTATGCCGATAAATGATAAGACCCCACGCCCGCAGGAGTTCGCTGCGGTCGATTTAGGTTCTAACAGCTTCCATATGGTCATCGCCCGCGAGGTCGACGGCGCCATGCAGATCATCGGGCGCCTCAAGCAGCGCGTTCATCTCGCCGATGGTCTTGACGACAAAAACATGCTCAGCGAAGAGGCGATGGAGCGTGGCTTAGCCTGCCTGTCGCTGTTCGCCGAACGCTTGCAAGGCTTTTCGCCGTCCAGCGTGTGCATCGTTGGAACGCACACGTTGCGCCAGGCGCTGAACGCACCGGAGTTTCTCAAACGCGCGGAAAAAGTTATCCCCTATCCTATTGAGATAATCTCGGGTAACGAAGAAGCGCGATTGATTTTCATGGGCGTGGAACACACTCAGCCTGAAAAAGGCCGCAAGCTGGTGATCGATATCGGCGGCGGTTCTACCGAGCTGGTCATTGGCGAAGATTTTGAGCCGAAGCTGGTTGAAAGCCGTCGTATGGGCTGCGTCAGCTTTGCGCAGATGTATTTCCCTGGCGGCACCATAAACCGGGAAAACTTCCAGCGCGCGAAAATGGCAGCGGTGCAAAAGCTGGAATCCCTCGCCTGGCAGTATCGCATTCAGGGCTGGAACGTTGCGCTTGGTGCGTCCGGCAGCATCAAAGCAGCGCATGAAGTGCTGCTGGCGATGGGCGAAAAAGACGGGATTATCACCCCGGAACGTCTGGAGTTGCTGCGCGAAGAGGTGCTTAAACATAAAAGCTTTGAAGCGCTGAGCCTGCCGGGTTTATCCGACGAACGTAAGGCCGTATTTGTACCTGGCCTCGCAATTCTGTGTGGGGTATTTGATGCGCTGGCGATCCGCGAGCTGCGTCTGTCCGACGGTGCACTGCGTGAAGGCGTGCTGTACGAAATGGAAGGTCGCTTCCGTCATCAGGATATTCGCAGCCGCACCGCACAAAGCCTGGCGAATCAATACAACATCGACCGGGAACAAGCAAAACGCGTTCTGGAAACCACCACGCATATTTATGAGCAGTGGGAAGCGCAGAATCCGAAGCTCGCTCATCCACAGCTGGCTGCCCTGCTGAAATGGGCAACGATGCTGCACGAAGTGGGCCTGAATATTAACCACAGCGGAATGCATCGTCACTCGGCGTATATTCTGCAAAACAGCGATCTGCCGGGCTTCAACCAGGAGCAACAAACGATGATGGCGACATTGGTGCGCTATCACCGTAAAGCCATCAAACTGGATGATTTGCCGCGCTTTACGCTGTTCAAGAAAAAACAGTTCCTGCCGTTGATCCAGTTGCTGCGCTTAGGCGTGCTGCTGAACAACCAGCGACAGGCTACGACCACACCGCCGACGCTGATTCTGAAAACCGACGACCATCACTGGACGTTGAGCTTCCCGCATGACTGGTTTAGCCAGAATGCCCTGGTGCTGCTGGATCTCGAAAAAGAGCAGCAGTACTGGGAAGGCGTGACCGGTTGGTTGTTGAAAATTGAAGAAGAGCAGTCGCCGGACGTCGCGGCGTAATCTGTGGTTCTCAGGCGTCTATCGGTGACGCCTGAGAATGCAGTAATGTTTCCAGCGCTTCAGGTTTACCGATCAAATACCCCTGCAGATAGTCAATTCCTAACGAATCCACCGCACTGCGAATCGCTTCACTTTCCACAAATTCAGCCACCACCAGCATTTTTTTCATTCTGGCAAGATGACAGATGGACGCCACAATCTGATAGTCGAGGCTGTTGTCGGCAATATTGCGAATAAAGCTACCGTCAATTTTCAGGATATCCGCGTCGACACTTTTCAGGCGCGCATAGCTCGCGTAACCCGTACCAAAATCGTCGATCGCAATCCGACAGCCCATTTTTTGTAACTGTTTCACGATTTGATTGAGCAGATCCGCGCTGCCAAAGCCGCTGCATTCAGTAATTTCAAATATCAGCTGCCACGCTTCGATTGAATACTTCTTCAGCAACCGGTGAACTTCAACAGGAAAGTGCGAACGGCAGAGCGTTGAAGGGGAAAGATTAATCGCAAACCGCTTGCCCCGCAGCCTGTCGCGATGCTCAGCCATAAACTGCAGCGTGCGCTCCAGAACCCATAGATCAACACGTGATGAAAGACCGAATTCCTGCGCCACCGGCAAGAATTTATCGGGCGCAATAAGTGCGCCATTTTCGCTCTGCATGCGGAGCAAGATCTCGTGGTAGTGGTCACCACGGATACCTTGTACTCGCTGAGCTACCAGCTGAAATTCGTTATGATCAAGTGCTCGTTGCAAGCGATTCATCATCGCCACTTTATCTTTCAGGCTACGCTGCAAATTCGCTGCGCCACGCTGCTGTAGACTCTCGGGATGATTGGTGGATAACGACAAATCCGCGATGATACTCAGCTCACCCAGCAGCAGATAAAGATGGTTAACCGGCGAGCGTACACAGCAATAGCTAATGCCGACCTGAGGCTGCAACGGCATACCATCCCAGATAAACCGAAACTGCTTGATATGTTCATCCAGCGCTTCAATGCGCGCCGCGTGTGACTCCGTATTCAGTCGTATCGCCAGATCGTGTCCAGACAGTTGATAAACGCACTCATTTTGCTGGAGCGAGCCGTTGAGCCACTCCGCCAGCTTTTGTTTGTACTGGATGCGCAGTAGCACCCCATAATTACGCCCCAGCACTTCAAGTTCAGGTACACGCAGCATACACAGCGCCGACCAGGGCGATTTAGCCAGCGATCGCGACAACGCCCGCAGATTCGGCATATGCACCATAGGGTCGAGAAAGGCCAGACGACTGGCGTGTCGCGTTATCTCGCGCTGGCGCGTGGCCAGCATCGCCATGTAAATCACCACGAAAGAGAAAACCAGATAGCTGGATGAGGTAATTGCCAGCTGAACGTCGTAACCCTGACCGAGAGGGATGTAGCGGTAAAAGTAGTGAATGGCAACCATTAACACCGGCGTCCAGACTATCGATATCAGCTTATAGCCAAAGCGCATCGATCCCCATAGCATCAGCGGCATCAGTAACGACAGCGTATAGTTGGTGCTGAAAATGGAACTGTTATCGCTCATAGGGAACAGCAGCAGGCACAGCAGACTCGCCAGGGCGGCTCCCCAAAGAATAAACTCTGCCACCGTGACTTTCTTATCTATCTGCGCGCGAATCTGAGAAGCTAACCGTTTGAGATAGCGCGGATGGCGGATTACCCGGATCAATAAATAACTCAGCGGTACACCCGTTAGCCCGCCAACCAGCAGTCCCTGGTAGTTAATCAAAGTGTGAATACTGAGCGGATTCAACCCGGCCAGGCTCTGGCGACTCTCATATATCCCCAGATAAACAGCAAACTGGAAGAGCACCAGAAATAACGTTGACGGACACAGAACCTGCCAGAAAATACGCTGCGACATGAGTCTGATATCGCCGTACGCCACCATATTTCGCCGGGGAGCAAACACCCGATAACCGCCCCAACTGATGATCAGAGGAACAATAAAATGACAAATAACAGCGATGGTTTCAAAAACACTGGTGTCAGGGTAATAACGAAGAAACAGTGCCAGCAAGATCCCCGGCAATGCGGCAAAGCCAAAAAAGAGCAACGTGGAAAGCAGAAATGCCAGTGGCATATAGTAAAGGGCAATAATTCCGCCGTTTAAGTGCGTATAGGTACTCGCAAAACTCAGGATGGGCAGAAAGATCACAGGTAAAACAAGAGGAAGCGCCCACCAGCGGTCTTTGTGTCGTTTCAGGAAGGGTATTATTTTCATAGATGCCTGACTAAGCCTTTTTTATCCGAAGATTGTTTTCAGACAGGCATCCAACCTGACGTATTGACCCACACTGTTTTCATAGAAAACGTCGTGGAGGGAGGATTTTAGTGATCAATGGCAGGTCGGAATTGACGTAAATCAAAGCAAGATGGTCAAAAAATCAATTATTACAATTTTCCCACTGAGTTTTCAGTTTTCTATCAGTGCGTTAAATAGTTCAATTACCATTGATAACAATAATTAATTTTTAGTCTGACGATTTTTTACACATCTCACAATTGACCCCTCGTTCCCACTGTGACTTAATAGTCCCATCGCCCAATAAGGGTATGCCCAGGAAAATACAGTGAGTCAGGCAACGAACATGCACAAACGAAATCGATTTAACACTCGAATGACCCGCATTATATTGCTTATCAGCTTCCTGTTTTTCTTTGGCCGCTTCGTTTATTCCTCCATTGGCGCCTGGTATCACCATCAGGACAAAATTCAGTCTCAGCAGGTGAGTCAACCGCTGGATGCTGCAATCCGATAGCCCACTCGCGCACGTCGGTCATTTCCCCTAATTGATACCGTCATCCATACCGTCAAAAATGGGTGAACAATGGGTATATGCAAAAAAAAACCTCTGAATAAACAGAGGTTTTTTTTTGATAACAGAGGGAAACTTATTCCCACTCAATCGTCGCTGGTGGTTTACCGCTAATGTCATAGACGACACGGGAAATACCGTTAACTTCATTGATGATGCGGTTGGATACGCGCCCCAGGAAGTCGTACGGCAGGTGCGCCCAGTGAGCGGTCATGAAGTCGATGGTTTCGACGGCGCGCAGAGAGACAACCCAGTCGTATTTACGACCATCGCCCATTACGCCGACGGAGCGGACTGGCAGGAACACGGTGAACGCCTGGCTCACTTTGTTGTACAGGTCAGCTTTATGCAGTTCTTCAATGAAGATGGCATCTGCACGACGCAGCAGGTCGCAGTACTCTTTCTTCACTTCGCCCAGCACGCGCACGCCCAGACCTGGACCCGGGAACGGGTGGCGGTACAGCATGTCGTACGGCAGACCCAGCTCAAGACCGATCTTACGCACTTCGTCTTTGAACAACTCGCGCAGCGGTTCCACCAGACCCATCTTCATCTCTTTCGGCAGGCCGCCCACGTTGTGGTGAGATTTGATGACGTGTGCTTTACCGGTTGCGGAGGCAGCGGATTCGATCACATCAGGGTAGATGGTACCTTGCGCCAGCCACTTCACGTCTTCCAGACGCAGCGCCTGTTCGTCGAACACTTCAACAAACACGCGACCAATGATTTTACGTTTGGCTTCAGGATCGTTCTCACCCGCCAGCGCGGAAAGGAAACGCTCTTCGCCTTCGACGTGAACGATGTTCAGACCGAAATGATCACCGAACATGTCCATGACCTGCTGGGCTTCGTTCAGACGCAGCAAACCGTTATCCACGAACACACAGGTCAGGTTTTTGCCGATAGCACGGTGCAGCAGCATCGCGGTCACGGAGGAGTCAACGCCACCGGACAGGCCAAGAATAACTTTGTCATCGCCGACTTGCTCACGCAGACGAACAATCGCGTCTTCGATGATTTTTGCAGGCGTCCACAGCGCTTCGCAGCCACAGATTTCACGCACGAAACGCTCGAGCAAACGCTGGCCCTGACGGGTGTGGGTGACTTCCGGGTGGAACTGCACGCCATAGAAGCGTTTTTCTTCGTTTGCCATAATGGCAAACGGGCAGCTTTCGGTGCTGGCAACGGTCACGAAGTCAGACGGAATGGCGGTCACTTTGTCGCCGTGGCTCATCCACACATCCAGCACAGGTTTGCCTTCAGCGGTCAGGGAATCTTCGATCCCGCGAACCAGGGCGCTGTCGGTCAGTACTTCGACCTGCGCGTAACCAAATTCACGCTCGTTAGAGGACTCAACGTGGCCGCCCAGCTGCATCGCCATGGTTTGCATGCCGTAGCACACGCCAAATACGGGAACGCCAGCTTCAAACACATATTGCGGTGCGCGTGGGCTGTTATGCTCGGTGGTGCTTTCCGGGCCGCCGGAAAGAATGATGCCGCTTGGGTTGAATTCACGGATTTGTGCTTCCGTGACATCCCATGCCCAAAGTTCACAGTAAACGCCGAGTTCGCGCACGCGACGTGCCACCAGCTGTGTGTACTGAGAACCGAAATCCAGGATAAGAATGCGATGTTTATGAATGTTTTCCATTATTGACGCTAATTCCGAGGCAAGTGAAACAAAGCGCCCGGCATAAGCCGGGCGCGGAAACTTATCAGGAGCCCAGACGGTAGTTCGGGGACTCTTTGGTGATCGTCACGTCGTGAACGTGGCTTTCCTGGATACCCGCACCGCTGATACGCACGAATTCCGCTTTAGTACGCAGCAGGTCGATAGTACCACAGCCGGTCAGGCCCATACAGGAACGCAGGCCGCCCATCTGCTGGTGAATGATCTCTTTCAGACGGCCTTTATACGCCACGCGACCTTCGATACCTTCTGGTACCAGTTTGTCAGCGGCGTTGTCGGTCTGGAAGTAACGGTCGGAAGAGCCTTTGGACATCGCGCCCAGGGAACCCATACCACGGTATGATTTATAAGAACGGCCCTGGAACAATTCGATTTCGCCAGGAGATTCTTCAGTACCAGCCAGCATGGAACCCACCATCACCGCTGCTGCACCTGCCGCGATCGCTTTCGCGATGTCGCCGGAGAAACGAATACCGCCGTCGGCGATAACCGGAACACCGGTGCCTTCCAGCGCTTCTACCGCGTCGGAAACCGCAGTGATCTGTGGAACGCCCACGCCGGTTACGATACGGGTAGTACAGATGGAGCCAGGGCCGATACCCACTTTCACTGCGCTGCAACCCGCTTCTGCCAGGGCACGAGCGCCTGCGCCAGTCGCCACGTTACCGCCGATGATTTGCAGGTCCGGGTATTTAGCACGGGTATCACGAATACGCTGCAGAACGCCTTCGGAGTGACCGTGAGAGGAGTCAATCAGCAGAACGTCAACGCCTGCTGCAACCAGCGCATCTACGCGCTCTTCATTGCCTGCACCTGCGCCAACCGCTGCACCTACGCGCAGACGGCCACGTTCGTCTTTACAGGCGTTCGGTTTACGCTCTGCTTTCTGGAAATCTTTCACGGTGATCATGCCACGCAGGTGGAAGCCGTTATCCACCACAAGCGCTTTCTCGACGCGCTTTTCGTGCATTTTAGCCAGCACGACTTCACGGGTTTCGCCTTCACGCACGGTCACCAGACGCTCTTTCGGCGTCATGTACACGCTGACAGGCTGGTTCAGGTCGGTCACGAAACGCACGTCACGACCGGTAATGATGCCGACCAGTTCGTTGTCTTCAGTCACAACCGGGTAGCCCGCAAAGCCGTTACGCTCGGTCAGCGCTTTCACTTCGTGCAGGGTGGTGGTTGGCAAAACGGTCTGTGGGTCGGAGACGATACCGGATTCATGTTTCTTCACGCGGCGAACTTCTTCCGCCTGACGCTCGATGGACATGTTTTTGTGAATAAAGCCGATGCCACCTTCCTGTGCCAGGGCGATAGCCAGGCGCGCTTCAGTCACGGTGTCCATTGCCGCAGAGAGCATAGGAATGTTCAGACGAATGGTTTTCGTCAACTGCGTGCTGAGATCGGCAGTATTCGGCAGAACGGTGGAATGAGCGGGAACGAGGAGGACGTCGTCAAACGTCAGTGCTTCTTTAGCGATACGTAGCATGGGCAATATCTCTGACCTGGGTGGTTAAATATTGCCGTGGCATTATACAGAGCGTAACCGATTGCATCCACACTTTTTTATAAAAAATGCTTGCGATTACCTCCGGGCGGGTTACTATCGATTGAATAACTTGCTGATTTAGAATTTGATCCCGCTCACATGTTATCCTCTCAAAGCCCCTCAATTTATACCGTAAGCCGCCTCAATCAATCGGTTCGTTTGCTGCTCGAGCAGGAAATGGGACAGGTTTGGATCAGCGGAGAGATATCTAATTTCACGCAGCCCTCTTCCGGCCATTGGTACTTTACGCTGAAAGACGACACCGCTCAGGTACGCTGTGCGATGTTTCGCAACAGCAATCGTCGGGTGACGTTCCGCCCGCAGCATGGCCAGCAAGTTCTGGTACGCGCTAATATCACATTGTATGAACCGCGCGGTGATTATCAAATTATCGTCGAGAGCATGCAGCCTGCGGGCGAAGGGTTGCTGCAACAAAAATACGAGCAACTGAAAGCGACACTTTCCGCAGAAGGCCTGTTCGATCAGCAGTTCAAGAAAGCACTGCCCTCACCTGCCCATTGCGTGGGAGTGATCACCTCCAAAACCGGTGCGGCGCTGCATGATATTTTGCATGTGCTAAAGCGTCGTGACCCGTCGCTACCCGTTGTGATTTATCCAACCGCCGTCCAGGGTGATGATGCGCCAGGGCAAATTGTTCGCGCCATTGCGCTGGCAAACGCCCGTCAGGAGTGCGACGTCTTAATTGTCGGGCGCGGCGGCGGTTCTCTGGAAGACTTGTGGAGCTTTAACGACGAACGCGTAGCGCGGGCGATTTTCGACAGTCAGATCCCTATCGTCAGCGCAGTCGGACATGAAACCGACGTCACCATCGCCGATTTTGTTTCCGATATGCGCGCACCAACACCGTCGGCTGCCGCTGAAATCGTCAGCCGGAACCAGCTGGAACTCTTGCGCCAGTTGCAGAACGGACAGCAGCGTCTGGAGATGGCGATGGACTATTTCCTCGCTAACCGCAATCGTCGTTTCACCCAACTTCAACATCGCCTGCAACAGCAGCATCCGCAGCTGCGTCTGGCGCGTCAGCAGACGGTGCTGGAACGTCTGCGCCAGCGGATGAATTTCGCGCTGGATAATCAGCTTAAGCGCGCCGTGTCGCGCCAGCAACGCATGACCCAGCGCCTGAATCAGCAAAATCCGCAGCCGCGCATCTACCGTGCACAAACCCGCATGCAGCAGCTTGAGTATCGTCTGGGCGAGAATATCCGTGCACGTCTGAGCAGCACACGTGAGCGCTTTGGCAACGCGGTGACGCATCTGGAAGCCGTTAGCCCGCTCTCGACTCTGGCGCGCGGCTACAGCGTGACCACGGCGACGGACGGCACGGTGCTGAAGCAGACCAAACAGGTGAAAGCCGGGGATGTGCTGACCACCCGTCTGGCCGACGGCTGGGTAGAAAGTGAAGTGAAAGGCATTACGCCCGCCAAAAAGACGCGCAAGAAAAAGGTGGTTTAAACCGGCTTTGACGCATCAGATGTTGCCGGGTGGCGCTTCGCTTACCCAGCCTACAAAACCCGTAGGCCCGTGCAAGCGAAGCGCCGCCGGGCAGAGTTGGCACAATCTGAAATTATTTACACCGGCTTAAATTCCACGCGTTTCTTCGAAATCAAACCGTGCCCATTCTGGCAGAAATAATCGACCGCGCCGCAGGCTTTCAACACCTGCAAAGGCTGATAGCAGTCGGGGCATAGCGCTTGCAGCGCGATATCTTTATCGCATGTTTCGCAGTGCGCCATTCCGTTGACGGGTTCCAGCTCGGAATGACAATCCGGACAGATAACAGACATCGTGACTCCTTAAAAAGTTTTGTAGTTATTTTACCACGCCGCTCAGTGCGGGCCACGCAGCAGCTGCTGTAATTCCAGAAGCAATTCGACCTCTTCCAGCCGGCGCTGGGTGATGCGGCTCACCTCTTCCGGCGCTCGCTCATACAGGCTCTTCTCCGCCAGGATATGCTCCGCCAGGCAGCGCGCGTAGATCGTGCCCGGAAGCGTCCAATGCTGCACGTTTTCACCCTCAATCAACTCAATCACATCCTCAGCGCCGCGCCGGTCATGGCTAATGATTCGGCCATCGCGCAGATGCAGGCGGAGCCCTTTTTGCCCGCCCGCGGGTCCGGCGTATTTATTCAGCCAGATATCGACTGGAATACCGCTCACGGTCCCCCGAAGCTGCGCTTCGCCTTCAGCGGTGTGCAGATCGCCTTTAGCTATCGGGCGGCCTAGCCTGTCTTTTGCTGAGATTAACTGCAACGACAATTCACCGCTTCCCCCCAGACCATGCAGGGTATCGCGCATCATCGCCAGTACGTGAGTGCCAATATCGATAATCACGCCGTCAGGATGCTGGAGCTGGCGGGTATCAGGCTCGCCGGTAGCAAAATTGAGGGCGACAGGCTCCCCCGCCGCGTTGAAGCCGCTTGGCTCCTGGAGAAATCCTTCGATTTTGACAATTTCGTCAAGTTGGCCCTGCGCGATCTGTATAGCCCCCGTGCGTGCCATCCAGTGATCGAGTGCCAGCACCCGAGAAGCATCCTCCGGCTGCGCCAGCAGATGCTTCAGCCGTTCAACCTGCGTCAGGCTCGCCACCACCGGTTTTTCCACCACGATTCGCTGGATCGGCGAGGCTAATGCCTGCTCTAACGCGTCGAGGTGATTTAGTGAAGAGGTGGTGATGAACAACGTGTCAATTGGGCTCGCCAGCAACTGTTCAAGCGTACGGCAGCGCGTTACGCCTTCCAGTTCACGCTCCGGGCGAATATCAAAACCAAGACAACTCACAGGCTGGTTAAAAATCTGACGCAATGCCGGTAGATAGGCCGTTTCAACCACCGCACCAAGACCAATAAACCCAAATCGCATTTTCCACTCCGTTCATCTGATTGTCGGGCGACAAAAGGCAAAAAACCCGACTCAGTCGGGTTTTATTGTGCAATTACTTGCCTTTCTTGATGTGCTTGATCAAACGCTTACGCTTACGCATCTGGTTCGGCGTCAGGGTGTTGCGTTTGTTGGCAAACGGGTTTTCCCCTTCCTTAAACTGAATGCGGATAGGGGTACCCATCACGTCCAGCGATTTACGGAAGTAGTTCATCAGATAACGTTTATAGGAATCTGGCAGGTCTTTCACCTGATTACCGTGAATCACCACGATTGGCGGGTTGTAACCACCGGCGTGGGCATATTTCAGCTTCACGCGGCGACCGCGAACCAGCGGCGGCTGATGGTCTTCTGCTGCCATCGTCATGATGCGTGTCAGCATCGCCGTGCTCACACGACGGGTGGAGCTGTCGTAGGCTTCGCGAACGGATTCGAACAGGTTACCCACGCCGCTGCCGTGCAGCGCAGAGATGAAGTGCACGCGTGCGAAGTCGATGAAGCCCAGACGGAAGTCCAGCATCTCTTTGACTTGCTCACGCACTTCGTTGCTCAGGCCGTCCCATTTGTTGACGACGATAACAAGTGAGCGCCCACTATTGAGGATAAAGCCCAGCAGGGAAAGGTCCTGATCGGAGATACCTTCACGCGCGTCGATGACCAGCATGACCACGTTGGCATCTTCAATCGCCTGCAGCGTTTTGATAACGGAGAATTTTTCCACCACATCGGTGATTTTCCCGCGCTTACGCACACCTGCGGTGTCGATAAGCACATACTCGCGCTCATCACGTTCCATCGGGATGTAAATGCTGTCACGCGTCGTGCCCGGCATGTCGTAGACCACCACGCGGTCTTCGCCGAGGATACGGTTAGTCAGTGTGGACTTACCCACGTTTGGACGGCCGACAATCGCAAGTTTGATAGGCAGATCCTGCGGATTGAAATCATCCTCAGGCTCTTCTTCTGCGCCCTCTTGATCGGCTTCGAACTGTGCCCAGTATTCGGCATCTTCGTCCACTTCTTCCGGCGGGTTCACTTCATCAACCCACGGCAGCAGAACGGTTTCGAGCAGACTGGTAACACCACGACCATGAGACGCAGCAATTGGGTAGATTTCGCCCAGACCGAGGGCCCAGAAATCAGCCACCGCCTGATCGGCATCAATACCGTCAGTTTTGTTCGCCACCAGGAAGGTTGGTTTTTCGCGGGAGCGAAGGTGTTTGGCGATAGCCGTATCGGCAGGCATCAGGCCCGCACGTGCGTCTACCATGAACAGAACAATGTCCGCCTCTTCAATCGCCAGCAGAGATTGCTCTGCCATGCGCGTTTCCACACCGTCTTCTGTCCCGTCGATACCACCGGTATCGATACAGATAAACTCGCGTCCTTCAACTTCAGCACGACCGTACTTACGGTCACGAGTCAGCCCCGGGAAATCCGCCACCAGCGCATCACGGGTGCGTGTTAAACGGTTAAAAAGAGTGGATTTTCCAACGTTCGGGCGCCCGACAAGCGCGACCACAGGTACCATGTTTGAAGCCTCATAAAATTCAAAGAAACGTCGCAGGTGCGGCGTTTTTATAAAAGTCAAAACGGCCCCTGAGTTAACAGGAGCCGTTTATTATACTACAAACGAGACGATTAACGCGTGATCGCGTAGAGCGTACCGTCTTTTGCCTGGATCAGCAGTTTGCCGTCGGCCACTACTGCATCGGTCAAGAAACCGGAGCTGTCGACTTTTTCCTGCGCCACGAAGCGACCCGTTTCCGGATCAATCCAGTGCATATAACCTTCGCTATCACCCACAACCAGGCTGCCATTATACAGCGCAGGTGCCGTTAACAGGCGGTGTAGCAGATCGCTTTGCGTCCAGAGCGTTACGCCACCATCGGTGTTCAGCGCCAGCAGGCGATCGTTCTGATCAACGATGTAAATACGATTGCCATCGACGATGAAATCGTTCACAGAACCTAGCTCACGTTTCCACATTACCTGACCACTGCGCAGATCCAGCGCCGTCAGGTTACCGTTATAAGCCAGTGCGTAAACGACGTTATCCACGATAACGGGAGTGGTATCCACATCGCTCAGACGATCGATTTCAGTCGGGCCAGTGGCCTGAGAGATACGCTGCTGCCAGATCATTTGACCTTGCTGCATCAGCACGGCGCTCACGCGACCGTTATCCCCACCGACGATAGCCGCACCGAAAGCCGTTGCTGGTGCAGATTCACCGCGCAGAGACAGGGCTGGCATATCCAGGTTGACGGTCCATTTCACTGCGCCGTCAGTTTCGTTCAGCGCCTGCAACTGGCCGTTGCTGGTATGAATCAGCACCAGGCCGTCGCTGACAACCGGACGTGACAAGGCTTCGCCCGCAACGCGAGTCTGCCATGCAATAGAACCATCGCTGGCGTTCAGTGCATAAACCTGCGCTTTTTCGCTACCGATATAGACATGCCCACCGGCAACGGTCACGCCACCTGAGAGCAGTGCAGGAGAACGGGAGAACCAACCGTCTTTCTCGGCCAGATTCACAGACCAGACTTCTTTTCCATCATCCGCATTGAACGCACGCACGGTGCCTTTGCGATCGGCTGCATAAACAACGCTATCAGCATACGCAGGATGCAGGTTGGAATAAAAATCACCAATACCATCACCCACGGAGGAGCTCCACGCGGTTGACGGGGTAAACTGGTTTTCAACAGTCGGCAGCGGGGACATTTTTACAACATCTTCTTCGCCACTGAACAGTGAACAGCCACTCAATAACGTAACAGAAAGCAGTCCTGGCAGAAGTAATTTACGCAATTGCATCGGGTCCCTCTCAGACGGACAAATTATTTATTTTCATCTGCATCATTTCGCTCAGCGCAGGTGAGGCGTTGCTTTTCACGCCTGCTTCCCACGCGCTGCGCGCGCCTTGTTTGTCACCTTTGCTCAACAGCGCTTCACCGCGCAGGTCAGCAACAATGGCTGCAAAACCTTCGCCTTTCACCGTATCGAGCGTTTTCAGCGCATCATCGGCTTTTTTCTGCTGTACCTGAATACGGGCCAGACGCAGGTTGATCACTGCTTTCAGATTGTCATCGCTGGCAGCAGCCAGACCTTGAGTCAGCTGGGCAGCCGCTTTATCCAGTTCATTTTTATCAACAAACTGCTGAGCCACTTCAAGTGCAGCCAGTGCACCGTAAGTATTTTTGTTGTCAGCTGCAAATTTTTCAGCGGCGGCCAGCGTTTGAGGCTGATCGGCGCGAATTGCGCTCACGGTATTTTCATAAGACAGGGAAGCATCACGCGCGGAATCAGCCTGATGACTGTTCCAGTAGCGCCAGCCAAGTAGCGCACCAACACCCAAAATCACCCCAACCACCAGGGCTTTGCCATTTTCGGCAAAGAAGCGTTTGATCGCATCAACCTGGTCGTTTTCGTTCTCGTACATTTCCACGCTGTTTTTCCCCTTACCAAGTCAAAGTGCGCAAGTGCGCGGCAACGCTTTCCTGCGTTACGGTTGTTTGCTCACCAGAGCGCAGGTCTTTTACGACCACTTCGCCAGCAGCCACTTCGGACTCGCCCAGCACCAGTGCGATAGTTGCGCCCCACTTGTCGGCACGGGCAAACTGCTTTTTGAAGTTGCCACCACCGTGGTTGGTCATCAGTTTAACGCCCGGCAGCGCATCGCGCAGACGTTCGGCAAACTGCATTGCCGCAGACTGCGTATCCGCACCTGAAGCCACCAGGTATATATCGACAACAGATTCTGCTTTAAATTCCGGATTAACTGCCTGAACCAGCAAAACAAGTCGCTCAAGACCCATCGCGAAGCCCACCGCTGGGGCGGCACGACCGCCGAGCTGTTCAACCAGACCGTCATAACGACCGCCTGCACAGACAGTACCCTGCGATCCGAGGCTGGTGGTGACCCACTCAAACACGGTGCGGTTGTAGTAATCCAGACCGCGAACCAGACGCTGGTTAACGGTATAGGCAATACCCGCGTCTTCCAGCAGTTTGCACAGTCCAGCGAAGTGTTCGCGGGAATCTTGATCCAGATAGTCACCCAGCGCCGGAGCATCGTTCAACAGCGCCTGCACTTCCGGGTTCTTGGAATCCAGAACGCGCAGCGGGTTGCTGTACATGCGGCGCTGGCAGTCTTCATCCAGCTTATCTTTGTGCTGTTCCAGGAACGCGACCAGCGCATCACGGTAGTTGGCACGCGCTTCGAGGGAACCAATAGAGTTCAGCTCCAGCGCAACGTGCTGGGAAATCCCCAGCTCACGCCACCAGCGCGCAGTGAGCATGATGAGCTCAGCGTCGATATCCGGCCCTTGCAGGCCAAAGACTTCAACACCCAGCTGATTAAATTGACGGTAACGACCTTTTTGCGGACGTTCGTGGCGGAACATCGGGCCGATATACCACAGACGCTGCTCCTGATTGTACAGGAGACCATGTTCGATGCCGGCGCGTACACAGCCCGCTGTACCTTCCGGGCGCAGAGTCAGGCTGTCGCCGTTGCGGTCCTCAAAGGTATACATCTCTTTTTCAACGACGTCAGTGACTTCACCGATCGCGCGTTTGAACAATGGGGTCTGCTCTACAATCGGCAAACGGATTTCGCTGTAACCGTAGCTGCCGAGCACCTGTTTCAGGGTGCCTTCAATGCGCTGCCAGATGGCGGTTTCGCCAGGCAGATAATCGTTCATGCCGCGAATGGCTTGAATGTTTTTTGCCACGTTTATTCTCTTTCTATATACAAAAAAGAACCCGAAGATTCATTAATCCAGGGTTCAATCATACATGGGAAGCCTTTGGCTTCCCAACACGTTATTTTTCAACTTGCTGAATGCTGATGCGCTGGGCTTCATCCAGCATCGTTGCTTTCGCGCGGATGCGGGCTTCCAGCTGATCGATCATGTCGTTGTTGTCCAGACGATCTTTACGAATCCCGTCTTCATAAAGGCCGCTTTTCTTGTTGCCACCGGTCACGCCGAGCGTGGATACCAGTGCTTCACCAGGACCGTTCACGACGCAGCCGATAATGGAGACATCCATCGGCGTAATCAGATCTTCCAGACGTTGTTCCAGCGCGTTTACTGTTCCAATGACGTCAAATTCCTGACGCGAACAGGTTGGACACGCAATGAAGTTGATCCCGCGAGCGCGGATGCGCAGCGATTTCAGAATGTCGAAACCGACTTTGATCTCTTCAACTGGATCTGCCGCCAGCGAAACACGCAAGGTGTCGCCGATTCCTTCGGAAAGCAGCAGCCCAAGGCCGATCGCCGATTTGACGGAACCGCTACGCAAGCCACCTGCTTCGGTGATCCCGAGGTGCAACGGCTGATCGATCTGTTTCGCCAGCAGGCGATAGGATTCAACGGCAAGGAAAACGTCAGAGGCTTTCACGCTCACTTTGAACTGATCGAAGTTAAGACGATCAAGGTGATCCACATGGCGCATCGCAGATTCGAGCAGCGCCTGTGGCGTCGGTTCGCCGTATTTCTCTTGCAGATCTTTTTCCAGCGATCCGGCGTTTACGCCGATGCGGATAGGGATGTTTTTATCACGGGCGCAATCAACAACCGCGCGAATACGCTCTTCGCTGCCGATATTACCTGGGTTAATGCGCAGGCAATCCACGCCATATTCCGCGACTTTCAGGGCAATACGGTAGTCAAAGTGGATATCAGCGACCAGCGGAACACTAACCTGCTGTTTGATAAGTTTGAATGCCTCTGCAGCATCCATAGTCGGCACGGAGATACGGACAATATCCGCACCTACGCGCTCTAATGCTTTGATTTGATTGACTGTGGCCTCAACATCCGTAGTTCGGGTGTTGGTCATCGATTGAACGGCGATGGGTGCACCATCACCAATCGGCACATTCCCAACGTAAATCCGTTTGGATTTTCTACGTTGAATCGGAGCCTGATTATGCATGAAAAGTCTCCCGCGCTACTCGCCTGTTACTGTGCTGCTGATTGTTCGGCATTAACGGTAAGACGCGCAACCTGGTTAGTTCTGATAAAACGGCTCAGATCGACAGGTTTTCCTTGATACTGGATCTGCACCGCAGCCGGAGCGCCGATTTTAAGCTTATACGGTGCCTGACCGGTAAGATTTAACGTGCCATCTTTACGCTGCAAGCCGCTGAACAGCTTTTTGCCGGTTGCGTCTGTCACTTCCAGCCAGCAGTCGGCAGAAAAGTTCATGACCAGCGCGTTAGGGTCGGCAGTTGTGGTCCCTGCAACACCCGCCTGATCCGTTGGCAGTGGTTGAGCGGTATTCGCCGTATTAGCCGTGGTGGCTGGAGCGGTATCAACATTGGCCTGAGAAGGCGCAACGACGGCGTTTTGCGCCGTCGTTTGATCCGGTGTAGTCGCTGGTACAGGCGTCTGTACAGGTTCTACGGTCTGAGAATCTGTCGCAGCCGTTTGCGGCTCGACAGAAGTGCTGCTCTCGGTGTTTAACGGCACGCTTTGCGCGCCGTCGTTACCGGAATTGTTCAGCTCAGCTGATGACTGATCGGCCATCGTGGTGATCTCTTCCTGCTGCGCTTTGTGGTTTTGCCACCACCATGCGCCCGTCAGACCAATCACTACAAACAGCACCAGCCAGGTAAAACTCATCAGCCAGCCATCACGTTTTTTACGACGTTTGCCCAGAGAAAAAGTCTGCATCGGCGCGACTTTCGCCGCACGAACCGGTGCCTGTTTTTCCATCATAGGCAGCAGTTCTTCTTCAGGGATATGCACCAGTTTTGCATAAGAGCGGATGTAACCACGCAGAAACGTTGAAGCGAGATCGGCGGGAGCCTTATCTTCTTCAATATTGCGAACCGTGGAAACCTTCAGGCACAAGCGTTCTGCAACGGCTTGCTGGCTGAGTCCGAGTTGTTCACGGGCGTTGCGAAGACGAACGCCGGTGGAGAGTGCTTCATTTTGGTCGTGAGTGGCTTCAGTATTCATTCGCTACAACTACTTACTGGTACGTGTAAATTAGGGTTCAGGCGCCGGTGAGTCACAATGCCACCCGCACCGCGAAACTTCTGGTCATTTAACCGTAGTCGGACACTAAGTATAAGACTGTCCGGCCTTAGTTGACAGTGCAGCGCTACTCATGAGGCTAAACTGTTGTTGCGACGTTACATACTGCCTTAAAGTCGTCGGAAACGCACCGTAATTATTCAGCAATCCCAATGAATCTAACTGAATATTCAGTAAGCTAATGCGTCACGACGCAAATATGCGCCGTGACCGCATAAGAATCACACCGCTTTGACCTCAATCGCCTCGCCCTGCATGCGTTTACGCAGCGTACGCTTGGTACGGTCAATCACATCGCCAGCCAGCTGACCGCAGGCAGCATCGATATCATCACCACGCGTTTTACGCACGATAGTGGTGAAGCCGTACTCCATCAACACCTTGGAGAAACGGTCGATACGACTGTTCGAGCTGCGACCATACGGTGCGCCAGGGAACGGGTTCCAGGGGATCAAGTTGATCTTGCATGGCGTGTCTTTCAGCAATTCCGCCAGCTGATGCGCATGATCGGTTTCGTCATTCACATGATCCAGCATTACGTATTCGATAGTCACGCGACCCTGATTAGCATTGGACTTTTCAAGATAACGACGCACAGCGGACAGGAAGGTTTCGATATTGTACTTTTTGTTGATCGGTACAATTTCGTCACGGATTTCGTCGTTTGGTGCATGGAGAGAAATGGCCAGGGCCACGTCAATCATATCGCCCAGTTTATCCAGAGCGGGTACAACGCCAGAAGTAGAGAGCGTTACACGGCGTTTGGACAGACCAAAACCGAAGTCATCCAACATGATTTCCATCGCTGGAACGACGTTAGTCAGGTTCAGCAACGGCTCACCCATGCCCATCATCACCACGTTGGTGATTGGACGCGTGCCGGTGACTTTTGCCGCGCCAACGATTTTCGCCGCGCGCCATACCTGACCAATAATTTCAGACACACGCAGGTTTCGGTTAAAGCCCTGCTGCGCTGTTGAGCAGAATTTACACTCCAGCGCACAACCCACCTGGGAGGAGACGCACAGCGTCGCGCGATCTTCTTCCGGGATATAGACCGTTTCAACGCGCTGATCGCCAACCGCAATCGCCCATTTGATGGTGCCGTCAGCAGAACGCTGTTCTTCCACCACTTCCGGTGCACGGATTTCAGCGACGTCTTTGAGTTTGTTGCGCAGCACTTTGTTGATGTCAGTCATGTCATCAAAGTTGTCGCTGCAATAGTGGTACATCCATTTCATGACCTGATCGGCACGAAACGGCTTCTCGCCCATCTCTTTGAAAAACTCGCGCATCTGCTGACGGTTCAGATCCAGCAGGTTAATTTTTCCATTTTTATTTGGAACCGCGGCAATGGCGACTTCAGAGGTGTTAACTAGTTCAGACATAATATTTTCCGGCCTCGTTGTTACACGTTATGGCCCGTGGAGGGTTGAAAAGAAACGCCCCGGTAGGCGATCTGCTCTTCCGGGGCGTTGCATTGTACAAAGTCTGACGCAGGGATGCCACGTTTGCACGCGGCATTTACGAAAAATTAGTATTCCAGCGGAATTAGCGCGTACGTGCGCACACTTCGCCTTCTGCGAAGAAGTAAGCGATTTCGCGCGCAGCAGATTCAACAGAGTCGGAACCGTGGGTGCCGTTTTCGGTGAAGCTGTCCGCGTAGTCAGCACGCAGGGTGCCAGCCAGTGCGTTAGCCGGGTTAGTTGCGCCCAGCAGATCGCGGTGACGCTGTACTGCGTTTTCGCTTTCCAGTACGGAAACCACGATTGGACCGGAAGTCATGAACTCAACCAGGCCGTCGAAGAAAGGTTTGCCGTCGTGCTCAGCGTAGAAACCGCGAGCCTGTTCAACGGTCAGATGCAGCATTTTGGTGCCAACGATTTTGAACCCTGCAGATTCAAAGCGAGCAAAGATGCTGCCAATAACGTTTTTTGCCACCGCGTTGGGTTTGATGATGGAAAAAGTACGTTCAATAGCCATGATTACCTCTGTTATGTGTTCTGTTGTTTTGCATACGTCTGTATATGATGGCGCGGATTATAGAGAGCAATAGCGCCATTGCCTATGGTTCGACGTAACATTTTTTTAAAATAAGACGAGTTTTAGCAACAGGTCACATCTACGATTTTCTTTTCGTTACTGCAAGGTGAAATTCGCCGTGGCGACTTGCCCCGTCTCATCCAGTACCAGTAACTGATAATCCCCTGCTTTATCAAGCTGCAAAGTGTAAGCGCGTCCCTTCACATTTAGCGGTTCGCCGTTCAGGAACCACCAGCGCACGCTGTCGCTGCCGATGGCCTGTAGCGGCAGCGACACCCGAGTCTCACCGGGCAGACGTTTAATCAACGCGCCTTCACGTATGCCAGATAACATCAGCGGCGCGGGGGAATCTTGCGCCAGTGGAGGACAAACGGCAGAAGACGCAGGAACCCGCGCGGCTCTGCGCTCAGATGCAGGCAGCCACGGCTCCAGCGGCAGCGGCCAGACGTCGAGGATTTTCTCCTGCGCATCAGGGCAATCTGCCGCGACACGTTTGCCCGCTTTATCCAGCCAGACCGGGAAACGAATCCCGCGAATGCCTTCCTGCTCGGGAAGTAACAGCGTGGGCGGCTGGCTGCCATCAAGCAACCAGGTCGCGAGCCTGCGACGACAGTTCTCACTACCTTCAGGCAGCGTCTGTCCACCAGGCCAGCAGATCACAGCCCGACTTACGGAGGCTGGACGTGGATCGCGCGGCAAACGCCCCTCGTCGACTGTCGAACTCGACTGCAGCATGTTATTGACCTGGTTCAGCAACGGCACGGCGCTGGCAAAGCCAAACTGCCCGGCAACCGGTGTGCCGTCCGGTCGACCAGTCCAGATACCGATGATGTAACGCGCATTCAGGCCAACGGCCCAGGCATCACGATACCCGTAGCTGGTGCCGGTTTTCCACGCCAGAGGCGCAACCTGTGGCAGTGCACCATCAGGCAGCGGTTGCGTTTCGTTACCTAAAATGCGGCGAATAATCCACGCCGCACCGGGCGAAAGCAGCGGGCGCTCAATCAGCGGGTCACCAGGCTGCAAACGTAACTGTCCCGCTTTCCCCTGACGGGCAAAGGCACTGTAGGCGGCAGTGATATCTGCAAGCCTGGCGCCCGCACCGCCCAGTATCAGCGATAAATTGGGCTGCGCACCAGCAGGCAGGATCAGGCGTAATCCGACGTTGCTCAGCATCCCGGCGAAACGTTTGGGACCGTAGGCTTCCAGCACCTGAACAGCAGGAAGATTGAGTGAGCGCACCAGCGCTTCGCTCATACTGACGGGGCCATGAAATCCACTGTCAAAGTTGCCGGGACGATAATCCCCGGTGCGCCTTGGCACATCCTGTAAAAGAGAAGCAGGATGGATCAGACCGTCGTCCAGCGCCATGCCATAGACAAAGGGTTTCAGCACCGATCCCGGCGATCGGATCGCGCTCACCATATCGACGTGGCTAAACCGGCTGTCGTCATTGATGTCCACCGATCCTACCCAGCCACGCACTTTCATGTTGGTGTGATCAACGACGATCATCGCCAGAGAGCTGCGCGGGGGCAGACGAGATTTCCAGTTCATCGCCAGCTCTTCGAGCTGTCTTTGAAGCGAGGCATCCAGCGTGGTCACGATTTTATTGTCGCGGCTTTTGCTCAGCATCATGCGGGAGAACAACGGCGCCAGCTGCGGCATTTGTCGTGGAGCCAACCAGACCGGCTCCTGACGCGACTCTTTCACCTGCTGCTCACTCCAGACCCCCTGCGTCACCATACGCTCAAGCACTTTATTGCGTGCCGCTTCAGCGCGGTCTGGCCAGCGGTCCGGGCGCAAACGACTCGGTGCTTGTGGAAGCACTGCCAGCAGCGCGGCTTCGGAGTAGCTTAGCTGCGCCGGTGATTTCCCAAGAAAGGCCCAGCTTGCCGCCCCCACTCCCTGAAGTGTTCCACCAAAAGGTGCGCGATTGAGATAGAGGGTGAGAATGTCGCGTTTGGAAAGATGCCATTCCAGCTGCATCGCCCGCCAGAGCTGACGCACTTTGCCGCCAAAGGTACGCGGATGCGGATCGAGCAGGCGCGCCACCTGCATGGTGAGCGTACTGCCGCCCGACACCACTTTGCCAGAACTCAGATCCTGCCAGGCAGCACGCAAAACGGAGAACGGATTGACGCCCGGATGATCCCAGAACCAGCGATCTTCATACTGGATCAGGGCGGCGAGATAGCGGGGAGAAACCTCTTCGATCGTGACCGGATAGCGCCAGATCCCGTCGCTATCGGCAAACCGCCACAGTGGCGTACCTTTTTCATCAACCACCACCCGCGCCGGGTTGACCTCTTTCAAAGGCAACGGCCACAGGCGGTCGGCGACAAAAATCAGTCCCCATAAAATGAGAATCGCCCCCACCAGCCACAGCCAGCGGGAGCGAATGAGTCGAGATAACGTCACGTTACGGAACGATAATCAACGGGCCGCTTGCGGCACCCGTTGCCCGCCACTGTGGAACATACATAGATTCCACCATCGGAACCGGAACCTCATACGTCCCAGGCGTAACAGCGCGAGCCAGGTACACCAGCGTTACAGGCTGCCCGTCGTTCACCGGAACCGCCGCGACAAAGCGATCGTCGCGGAACTCCATATGCTGAATATCGGCCTGTTGCATCTGGTTTAACAGGTTCTGCACTTCACTGCCGCTGTCCTGAAGGCTGGCGCTACTGCTGGCGAGATTCTGGTTTTCCAGCTCAAGACCTGCCGGGAGTAAATCCACCACCAGCGCATCCGGGACATTTTGATTCGCTTTCACTTCCAGCCAGACCAGAACCAGTTCACCGCTCTTCAGGGAGGAGAGGGATTTACTGCTGCCGTCGGTCGCCAGAATATGACGCTCGATTTGCAGGACATTAGACGATGGCTCTGGGGCATATTCCGGATAACCTGTACTGTCGAGACGCACCCAGAGTGGCGTAGTGCCGCTGTTGGTGACCTGCAATGCGCCCAACTGATCGCCCGTGACATTTTGCACCTGAGACTTGTCGCTGCTCAGCGCTTTATCAGAGACGCTGGTCGTTGCTTGCCAGGCACCGGAAAGCGTCTGGAGCGAACGTCCGGCCAGGAACAGGGCATTGCTCTCCTGAGTCGAGAGCCAGCGCTGGCTGAACGCCTGTTGAGAGAGCGTATTCAGCAACGTGTTTTGCGCATCCGGCAGCAGTTTGTACTCTTCCAGCAGAGAGAGCATCAGGGCGTTATCGCGTAGCTGGCTGCCGTAGTCTGCCATCCAATTTTTGCTGTCACTGCGCGGGGTTTTTATCGCCAGATCCAACGCCTGCTGGCTGCGCGGCGCATCGCCCATCAGTTTCAGCGCCATCCCCAGTTGCATCAATGGCAGACCAGAACCGGTCTGAGCACGACGATCCCAGATTTCACGCAGAGCGCCGAGCGGAGCCTTTTGCTGGCGTGCGAGCACCAGGGCGGCATACGCTTGTACGGCGAACTTACTGGCCTGAGTATCATCGCTGTAGCGAATGGACATCATGCCCGGATCTTGCAGATAGCGCAGCAGACGGCTGTTGGCATTGTTCACAGCATCCACGGGCACGCTGTAACCCTGTTCGCCCGCGCGCACCAGGAAATCGGTGACGTAGGCGGTCAACCAGTACTCTTCCGGGCCATTTTTATCCCACAGGGCAAAACCGCCGTCATCGCGCTGCATTTGCAGCAAACGGGAGATGCCGATATCAATGGCCGCGCGACGTTTGTCATCGGTATCCCCTTTGATGCCAAGCGCGGTCAGCTGCGCGGCGTTGGTGTAGAGCGACGGGAACAGGCCGCTGGCGGTTTGTTCCAGACAGCCGTACGGATACGCCTGCAATTCGCGAATATAGCGCGCCAGATTCAGCGGCGGCTTACCGCTGAGCAGCAACTGCCCTTGCAGCGTGGCCGGAGAGAATCCCGTGATATGCTGCGTCGGTGCCGTCCAGCTTTCGCCTGGGTTGAGCATCGTGCCGGTATTGACCGTCTGCGCCGGGAACGCCGGACGCACGCCGATTTTCCAGCTTTTCTGCTGCGGTGCGAAGGTTTCGCCCGGAAGTTCAAGGCCGGTCACCTGCGCGGTAATTTCACCGTCGCCGTAGCCATCCAGCGCACGCACCGGAATAAACAGCGTATTGCGTACGCCTGGCGCCAGTTGAACAGGCTGCGGCTGCGCCCCTTCAAGAGACATTAAACCCGACGCGGTGAGCGATACGTTCAACGTCTGCGGCTTGTCGGTGAGGTTGGTCAAGTCCAGCGTCAACCGCGTGGAATCACCGCTGGCCAGGAAACGTGGTGTGTTCAACTCGGTAATCACCGGGGCGGCGACAATTACTTTTCCTTCGCTGCTACCAAAGTCATCCTCGGTCCAGGCCTGGGCCATCAAACGCAATTCGCCGTTGAAATCGCCAATCGGTAAGGTAATAGTCCCCTCCCCATTCGCGTCCAGCGTCACAGGCTGAGCCTGTTGAGCAATAATCGTGACGTGATTCACCGGCGGTTTACCGCCGCGTTTCAGCTCATCACCATCGCCACCAAAGCGCAGCGCCGCCATGCGTCCCTGTCCTTCGATAACCTGGCCGTAGATGTCATAGATATCTGCGCCGTAGCGTTTCTGGCCGAAGAACGCCTGCCACGGGTCGGGCGTGACGTAATCGGTGATATTCAGTACGCCGCTGTCCACAGCAGACACCAGTACGTTCACTTTCTGCGGAACAGCACCGTCTTTCACGCTGGCTTTGACTTTCACCGACAGCGTCTGATTCGGGCGCATTTTTTGCGGATTTTCCAGCGCAATATTCAGGCGACGGTTTTCATCACCCATCGGCAGATGCAACAGACCTACGGCGCGTTTTGGTGTCGCTGATTTGGATTTATCTCCCGGACGCACCACCAGCGTGCTGAGGTACAGATCGTGACGCTTCCAGGCCTTGTCGACTGGTATAGAGATATCCAGGCCATTGGCCGGAACGTCGATCTCTTTCCACCACAGCGGCCCTTCGCTGGATTCGATCATCGCATAGCCTTTACCCGCAGCAGGTGCAGCGACGTGTAACTTAATGGTGTCGCCTGGCTGATAGGAGGGCTTATCGAGTTTCAGCATCACCCGGTCCGGGCGCGCAGCGCCGGTGCCGTCGCTGTTATCCTGCCAGCTGTAGCCCGCCCAGAAGCGCACACTGCTGACCATGTTATCTGGGGCTTTGACTTCCAGGCGGTAAGAACCCCACTCCACCGGGAAGGTCACTTTGCCCGTTTCGTCGGCCTTAAGCGTCAATTCCTGCTCGCCTTCCACCAGATCTTTCTGGTCGAACTGCGACAGCCAGCCATCGCTTTCGGACCAGTTCCAGTAGTAGTCACGACGCTCGCGAATCAGGCGCACCTGAAGATCCGAGACCGCTTTTTTGGCGCCGCTGGCATCGGCATAAACAATGTCGAAACTGGCGTTGCCATTTTCATCGACAATCGGCTGGTTCACCGTAGTGTCGGTCCGATAGTCGTAGACCGCCTTACTGGCAAACTGCGGGCGAATCCCTGGCAGCGTATCGGCAGGCCAAATAGCCTGTTCCGCACGGCGCGTCACCGGACGTCCACCCGATTCCAGCAGGCTTGCCTGGAGAATCAACTGCAGCGGCGAGTGAGTTTCTTTCCACTGGCTTTCGGTCGAGACCTGACCCCGGCCTTGATCATTGAGCGCTAACTGCACTTCATCCAGGCTGCGGCTGAGATTCTCCTCAGCGATGTCGCCAAACTGGAAGCCTGGCAAAGCGCTGACCGCCTCACGCAGCGGACGAAGGAACAACTGCCCCTGCAGGTTATTACCGTTGGCCGGAGCACCGTAAAGGTAATATCCGACAACATCAAAATTCACCTCGTCCTGCGTCGAAACCGGGGCTTTCTGCCCGGTCAGATTCAGCGCCATGCGTTCAGGCATGAAATCTTCGACGTGGAAATCCCACAGACGTTGCTGGTTGTCGCCGGTATTGGCACGAACGTGCCACATGCCCGTTTGCGCACCGCTCTCCAGCGGGTAGTTAAAACGGTACAGACCGTTTTCCGGTTTGCTAACCACCGTGCGCGCCACTTGTCCATCCGGGCGCAGAACTTCCAGCTTCACTGGCTGGTCTGGCAGCGGCTTGCCATCACTGTCGCGCAGCAGACCGTTGAGGATCACCGTCTCGCCCGGACGATAAAGATCGCGCGGACCAAACATGAAGAATTGCTTGCTGTAACCCGGCGCACCGGCGATATCAAATTCCGCCAAATCGAGCGCCGGGAGTTTGAGATCAAGAAGCGTGGTCTGCCCGTCTTTACGGGCCAGAATCAGCGCGGCTTCTTTATCGGTTTCTAGCTTCGCGTGGCCGTCAGTATCGCTGGTGCCTTGCGCCAGCGTCTGGCCTTTATCGTTCAGCAGCAACACTTCAACGCCGGACTGCGCCGCGCCGTTCTCCAGGCTCTGGGTGAAAATATCCAGACGGTTGTGATAGCGGTGCGCGGATAAGCCCACGTCGCTCAGCGTGAACAGGGTTGCCGCGTTGCTGTAATTGTAATGCCCGGCCTGATTCATCACGGCGATATAGACGCCAGACTGCTGCAACGGTTTGATATCACGCAGTGGCAGGAGCAGTTTTTCACGCGTGTTGCGTGCCGGATTGAGATCAAAACGCCCGGTATAAACCAAATCTGCCATCTTCAACAGATTGTCGGATTCCCAGTTGGTCAGGGAGTTGCGGTACTCCCACTGGCTGACAAATGACGCCAGCGATTCCGGCTTCACGCGGTAGAAGTTCACGTCCACGTTATTGACGTTGAGCGCCATCACCGGCAGGCCTTCGACGACTTTTCCTGGCAGGAGCGAACCCCGGCTGGCAAAGCCCACGGTCGGTTCAATATCCCGCGTAGTGATCGCTTTTTCGTAATCGATGCCAAACGTCGCTTTATTCAATGCCTGAAGATCGCGCTCCACGGTGACAACCAGGTTGCGATTCGGCTCCAGGTGACGCAGGCGCAGCTCTTTCAGATTCGGGGCAAGTTCCCAGGCACCATCCACTTTGCCGCTCTTTTTATCGACGACATGAACCGTGCGGGCGAAATCCTGATCGGGATTGAGCGGAACGGAAAAAGTCAGCACCAGCGTTGATGCACCATCAAGCTGCACTTCCGAGGCATCCAGTAGCGTCAGCTCTTTGCCTTGACTCAGCGCGGCCAGTTTCGCCAGCTTATCAGCATCGGGTTTTACAGGGGCTTTTTCTGTCGGAGTGGACGCAGCGGGTGCCGTCGCCTGAGACTTGTCGTCACTGTTATCACAGCCAACAAGCGTAAAAGTGGTGAGTAGCGCGAGAGAAAGCGCAGCTAAGCGAAACGGTGTCATCCTATATCCCTGGTCCGTAGAGCCTGTTAGTCGTCCGACTAAGTATTATCCGCAAGTTTCACGAATACAAAAGTCCAATTTTAGAATCTGGATAGCGCCTCGCATATTACTCCCGGAAAGGGGCAACTGCTACTCAGATCACAGTGGTAAAGGTTACATGTTACCTTTCGCGTCATTTGTTTTTAAAACAATAAGATAGCTGGATGTAAAGGTCACCCACCTGCTAGTTTAAACCTGAGACGCACCCAGAGTGCGCGGTTCACTTAGAGAGATAGCCATGAAACGAGCCGTGAACGCCCTACAAAATTTCGGAAAATCATTATACGGACCGGTACTTATCTTACCGATTGTCGGGCTGTTCATCGCCTTCGGCAACGTATTGGGTAACGGTAATCTAGCAGAATATGTGCCGTTTCTCGGCCATCCTTTGATTCAAAACATTGGCCAGCTGATCGCCAAATCAGCGGTCTCTGTGCTGGTAAACCTGGCGCTGGTCTTTGCGGTCGGCATTCCTATTGGTCTTGCGACGCGGGACAAAGGTTACGCCGCGCTCATAGGGCTGGTGACCTTTGTGGTGTTCATCAACGCCATGAATGTGACGCTCCAGCTGCAAGGGCATCTGGCTCCAGCCGATCAGATGAAAGCCGCCGGGCAGAGCATGGTACTCGGTGTACAAGTGCTGGAGATGGGCGTGTTCGCCGGGATCCTGACGGGTGCATTGTCGGGATACCTGTACAACAAATACTCCGGCGTACAGTTTAACGGTGCGATGGCGATCTACTCCGGGCACTGCTTCGTGGCGATTGTGATGCTGCCAGTATCGATGTTGCTCGGCGTGTTAATGAGCGAACTGTGGCCCTTCGCCCAGCACGGTATCAGCGCGATGGCTCTGGCTATTAAGGGTTCTGGCGCGTTTGGCGTGGCGATTTATGGTTTCCTGGAGCGCATTCTGGTGCCGACAGGACTCCATCATCTGGTCTACACCCCGTTCCTGTATACGGAGCTTGGCGGCACGCAGGACGTGTGCGGCACGGTGTATCAGGGCGCACGGAATATCTATTTCGCTGAAATGGCCTGCCCGGAAGTAAAACAGTTAAGCAGCACGGTGGTGTGGGATGCGCGCGGGATCAGCAAGATGTTCGGTCTGCCCGCCGCAGCGCTGGCAATGTATATGACAGCCCGCCCGGAACGTAAAGCGCTCGCTAAAGCCATTCTGATCCCGGCGGCACTGACCTCCCTGTTGGTCGGCGTGACTGAGCCGCTGGAGTTCTCATTCCTGTTTGTCGCCCCGCTGCTGTTTGTAGTGCATGCGGTACTGACCGGGATTGGCATGATGCTGTTCTACCTGTTTGGCGTTCATGCTATCGGCGCTAACGGCATTATCGATTTCATTTTGTACAACCTGCCGCTCGGCACCGAAAAGTCCAACTGGCCGATGTACATCGTGGTCGGGATGATTATGTTTGCCCTCTATTTCATCGTGTTCCGCTTCCTGATCCTGCGCTTCGACATGAAAACGCCGGGCCGCGAGGATGACGAACAGGAAACTCGTCTGTACAGCAAACAAGAGTATCAGGCGAAGGGCAGCAACGACGGGCTGGGCGAGTCCATCGTGGTCGGTCTCGGCGGGCGAGCAAACATTGAAGTGGTGGATAACTGCTACACCCGACTGCGCGTCACCGTCAAAGATGTCGACATCATCGACGAACCCCGTCTTAAGGCGACGGGCGCGAAAGGCATTATCAAGCAAGGTAACAACGTTCAGGTGGTCTACGGGCTGCACGTCAAAAAAATGCGAGAAGCCGTTGAGACGTTTCTCTGAAGGAGCCAAACATGTTTAAACCTCCCTTTATTCTGTCCATTGCCGGTGGCGGCAGCACTTACACGCCGGGCATTGTGAAAAGCCTGATGGTCCAGTTGCAGGATTTCCCGCTGGCGGAAATTCGCCTCTACGACATCGACGCCGCACGCCAGGACACCATCGCGCCAGTGGTCGAAAAAGTAATTCGCGACCACAGCCAGAGCATCAAATTTACCGTGACCGACAACCCGGAAGTGGCGTTCAGCGGGGCACATTTTGTCTTCGCTCAGATGCGCGTCGGTCAGTACAAAATGCGCGAGCAGGATGAGAAGATCCCCCTGCGCCACGGCGTCGTCGGCCAGGAAACCTGCGGTCCTGGCGGGCTGGCCTACGGTCTGCGCACCATTTTACCGATGGTGGAGCTTATCGACCTGGTCGAGCGTTACGCTCACCAAAAAGCGTGGATCGTGAACTACTCCAACCCGGCGGCAATTGTGGCAGAAGGCGTGCGTCGCCTGCGCCCGAATGCCCGCGTACTGAATATCTGCGATATGCCGGTGGCGGCGATGCGCAATATGGGCGCGATTCTGGGTGTCGATCGTCACAAGCTGGAAGTCGACTATTTTGGCCTGAACCACTTCGGCTGGTTTACCCGCGTACTGGTGGACGGCGTCGACAGATTGCCGGAACTGCGTCGCCACATCGCGAAATACGGCCTGCTGACGGAAGACGCGGCCAAAACCGACCCGCAGCACTCGGATCCCTCGTGGGTGAAAACCTGGCGCAACATTAAGCCAATCATGGATAACTTCCCGGAATACCTGCCGAACCCGTATCTGCAGTATTACCTGATGCCAAACCAGATTGTTGAGCATCAGAACCCGGACTACACCCGCGCCAACGAAGTGATGAACGGGCGAGAGAAAAAACTATTCGCGGCGGCGGAAGAGTACAAGCGTACCGGCATTCTGTCCGACGCTTTCCACGTCGGTGTACACGGCGAGTTTATTGTCGATGTTGCGCGCTCACTGGCGTTCAACCTGCGTCAGCGCCATCTGGTGATGGTTGAAAACCGTGGGGCGATCACCAATCTGCCGTACGACGCCGTAGTAGAAGTCCCGGCCTATATTACCTCCGAAGGGCCAGAGCCGATTCGCGTGGGCCAGGTTCCGCTGTTCCATCAGACGCTGCTCCAGCAGCAGCTCGCCTCTGAGCAACTGCTGGTGGAAGCGACTATCGAAGGCAGTTACGAAAAGGCGTTGCAGGCATTTACCCTGAACCGCACCGTACCGACGATGGAACACGCGAAAGCCATTCTTGATGAGATGATTGAGGCCAACCGCGACTACTGGCCTGCGCTGCAAAAAGCATGGCAGGACGGCGAAGCGGTGAAAAAATAAGGGCTTGCTCGCGAGTTGAACGTGGTGTGCTTGTCGGTGTCAGAAAAAACACCGACAATCCTTTCAATTCAAAAATGAAATGGAGGCACCCATGTCCACCTCATATTTTGTCGCAGCCGACTGGCTTCTCGAACACAGCGACGACCCGGAAGTGCAAATTCTTGATGCGCGAATGGCCCCTCCAGGGCAAGAACATCGCGACGTTCCCGCTGAATACCGCGCCGGACATCTCCCGGGCGCGGTCTTTTTCGATATCGAAGCCCTCTCCGATCACACCTCTCCTCTGCCGCACATGATGCCGCGCGCGGAAGCCTTTGCCGTGGCGATGCGCGAGCTGGGCGTGAGTCGTGACAAGCATCTGGTGGTGTATGACGAGGGCAATCTGTTCTCCGCCCCACGCGCGTGGTGGATGCTGAAAACCTTTGGCGTCGAGAATGTGTCTATTCTGGCCGGTGGACTGGCGGCCTGGCAGCGCGACGAACTGCCGCTTCAGCAGGGGGATGTCGCTCTGCCGGAAGGGGATTTCGACGCCACGCTCGATCCGACCGTCGTGAAACGTCTGACCGATGTATTACTGGCGAGCCACGAGAAAACGGCGCAAATCGTCGATGCCCGCCCTGCGCCTCGCTTTACTGCCCAGGCCGACGAGCCGCGCCCTGGCCTGAAACGCGGCCATATTCCCGGCGCACTTAACGTGCCGTGGGGCGATCTGGTCTTTGAAGGCGAGCTGAAAACCACCGATGAACTGAGCGAGATTTTTGAACGTCAGGGTGTGGATTTGCACAAACCGGTCATTGCCAGCTGCGGCTCTGGCGTCACCGCCTGCGTGGTGATCCTGGCGCTGGCGACCCTTGGCGTGACCGACGTGACCTTATACGACGGCGCGTGGAGCGAATGGGGTGCGCGTGACGATCTGCCGATTGAACCCGCTCAATAATGGATAACCGGCTGGCGACACTGCTCACGCGCGGGGAATCGTTGACCCGCGCGGAATATCGCGTCCTGTCGCATCTCACGGAGCATCCCCTGCTGGTGGGTAATATCACGGTGCGCGAGCTGGCGCAGGCGACATTTGTCTCGACGGCGACCATTATGCGCCTGTGTCAGAAGCTGGGGTTTAGCGGCTTTAGTGAGTTCATCTGGCACTGCAAGCAGTTACTCACCGATACGCCGCACATTGCGAGCCAGGCTCAGGATTTACCCCACCTGCCCGCCCTGTTCAGCCAGTTTATCGCCAACTATCAGCAGACGTTTCAGTGGGTGACGGAAGAGAAGCGCCGTCAGTTTGCGACGTTGCTGCGCGAGAAAGAGAGTTTCTTTTTGTACGGGGCCGGGTTTTCCTATTTGTTCGCCGAGTACCTGACCAAAAAACTGCAGGTGCTGGGCAAAACGGCGTTTATTTCCGGGCCGGGCGACAGTCGGAATATTTTTCTCAGCAACGCCGCGCGCTATCAGGTGTTTATCGCGGTGTCGCGCAGCGGCGAAACAGAACAGGTTCTGGATAAAGCGCGGATCGCTAAAAACGTCGGCATGACGGTAATCGCCTTTACCCGTGCGTCAGCGAATACCCTTGCCGGGATGGCGGATCTGCATTTTGCGCTGTATGACGAAGCGGTGCATTACGCCGCCGAGGCCGCAGGCGTGACGTCGTTTGAATCGAATCTGGTGTTACTGATGGATTTACTGCTGCTGGAAGCAACGGGGTGAATGTTCACCCCGCTCACTTTAGATAATGCGGGTGGTTTTCAAATCGCGCAGGAAGCCGCCCCAGCGACGTTCGTAGAACGGCGTGATGTGCTCGGTAATAAAGTGGCTGATGCCCTTCTCACCTTTAACGACCTGACAGATATCAATCGGCTCGTCGCCCGGCAGAGTATCGGTAGCAACGCTACCTGTCGCCTGAATGATCTCTTCGATATCACCGTCCGCTTCAATCCCAATCAGCAGAACTGGCTGTTCTTCCGCGCTCTCTTTGATCGAGCAGAGAAACGCGCGTTTCACCGGTTTGATGGTTTTGAACAGCGTGGTCAGGGAGTCGATCATCTGCGCCGGGGGTTCGGCCACTTCGGACAGCAGCAGCGTTTCGCCGCCTTCCAGCACTTCCTGCGTACTCAGCGGGTTGCCCTCTTCGCCAATCAGATGGCTGATTTCGCGCGGGGTGAACTCTTTTCCGGTCGGCAGTTTGGCGTTGAGGAACAGGGTTTCGCCGAGCGTCATTTCGAACAATGTGCGCACGGGCATGACCACAAACGCCTGCTCGTCTTCAACCGCTTGCTGTAAGGCTTCAAGTGAGGTGAAGAACGGGATGACGGAAGTGCCGTCGTCTTTTTCCCAGTGCAGCAGATCCAGCGCGCTGTCTTCAACAACCTGCCCGCCTTCCGCCGCCGTTCCTGGAACCCAGACGGTGGACTCCAGCAGGGTGCGGAAAAATGCCGGACGATGGGCGGGCTCAGTCGCCGCCTGCTCCAGCAGAGTTTCTAATTCGTTTTTGGTTTCGGACATAGTTTCGTTACGTTAATCGCCCGGCGGCGCTGCGCTTGCACGGGCCTACGGGTTTTGTAGGCCGGGTAAGCGCAGCGCCACCCGGCATTAAGCCAATTACTCAGCCGTCAACAGATTCGCAATAGTGCGCACACCCAGACCGGTGGCGCCCGCAGACCACTGCTCAACGCCCGCTTTACGGTAGGTGGCGGAACAGTCGATGTGCAGCCAGCCTTCGCGATAGTTTTCAACGAAGTGGGACAGGAAACCTGCCGCGGTGCTTGCACCCGCCGGATAGGCTGCGCTCGCAGTGTTATTCAGCTCGGCAAAGTTAGACGGCAGTTGGCTGCGGTGGAATTCCGCCAGTGGCAGACGCCAGAACGGTTCGTTCTCAGCGGCGGCACTCGCCAGCAGACGGGCGGCCAGTTTGTCGTCGAAGCTGAACAGGGCGTGATAGTCGTTGCCCAGGGCGGTTTTCGCCGCACCCGTCAGGGTCGCCATATCGATGATCAGCTCTGGTTTCTGCGCAGATGCGTCAATCAGGCCATCGGCCAGCACCAGACGGCCTTCGGCGTCGGTGTTCATCACTTCAACGTTTTTACCGTTGCGATAGCGAATGATATCGCCCAGCTTGAACGCGTTGCCGCTCACCATGTTGTCGGCGCAGCACAGATACAGTTTCACGCGCTTATTCAGGCCACGGGTGATGGCAAACGCCAGTGCGCCAGTGATGGTCGCCGCGCCGCCCATGTCGGACTTCATAGAGTCCATGAATGCGCTTTGTTTCAGGCTATAGCCGCCGGTATCAAAGGTGATACCTTTCCCGACCAGGCAGGCAAAGACAGGCGCTTGTTTGTCACCCGTTGGGTTGTAATCCAGCGCCAGCAGCACCGGTGGACGCTCGGAACCACGGCCCACGGTGTGAATACCCATGTAGTTCTGCTCGCGCAGATCTTCACCTTTGGTGATGCGGTACGACATTTTATCGCCTGCCGCTTTGCACAGCAGATCGACCGCGCGCTGCGCCAGCTGCTCTGGACCGAGCTCTTCCGCCGGGGCGTTGATGGTGTCGCGCACCCAGTCGATGATGGTCAGACGGTTTTCCAGCTCTTTCTGCGCGGCTTCATCGAGGTTTGCCCACTCGACTTTACGGGTGCCTTTCGGGCCTTTGTAACCCGCCCAGAAGGCCCAGCTGCGATCCGTGTCCCAGCCTTCACCAGCTAGAGTGACATGCTTGATGCCCAGGCCGTCGATTTTACGCGCGGCGCGCTGGATCAGACCCAAATCATCGGAATCGTTCAGGTGCAGGGTAATACCGTCGTTGTTAATGCTGTAGGTGGCTTTGTCGCCCCAGCGTGCGTCCGCAGGCTGTGTAGAGAGCGTAATTTTCATCGCTTCGGTCATTTTATTTTTCCTTATTAGCAACTAGCAAACGGGCCGCCAGAGGCAGCCCGTATATTCATTCCACTAAATGATTCGCGCTGCAGAAAGGCGGCAAGCGAGCAAATCCCCAGGAGCAGAGATTACTCTGTGACTGGGGTGAGCGAGCGCGGCCAACGCATCTGCAGCGTGAAGCATGACGTGGAACTACTCTGCTTCATCTAACCAGACTAGCAGAATCGCCTCCAGAATTTTTTCATTGGATGCGCTAGGATCGTCGTCAAAATCTTCAAGATCGCAGATCCACTGATGCATATCGGTGAATCGGACGGTCTTGGGGTCGAGATCCGGGTTGGCGTCGTATAGCGCCTCGCCGATTTCGCGGCTGTCGGTCCACTTCAGTCCCATACTACCCCCTGTTAATGCTCACGCGCATGGTTGATAGTGTAACGCGGGATTTCGACCACCAGGTCTTCATCGGTGACGCGCGCCTGGCAGCTTAAACGGCTGTCTGGCTCCAGACCCCATGCTTTATCCAGCATGTCGTCTTCGTCTTCGGTGCTTTCCGCGAGGGAGTCAAAACCTTCACGCACGATGCAGTGGCAGGTGGTGCAGGCACAGGATTTTTCACAGGCGTGTTCAACTTCGATACCGCCGCGCAGGGCAACATCGAGAATGGTTTCGCCGGTCTCAGCTTCCAGAACTACGCCATCCGGACAGAGGTCCGCATGAGGCAGAAAAACAATCTTTGGCATATTAAACCTCGTCCACGGACTGGCCTTTCAGCGCGGTACGGACAGACTGGTCCATACGGCGTGCGGCGAAGTCCTGGGTTTGTTTATCAACGTTTTTAATCGCTTGTTCTATTGCGTCAGCGTCATCGCCGTCGGCCACTGCGCGTAACTGCGCGGTAGCATCGTCGATAACCTGGCGCTCGGCGGCGCTTAACAGCGCGGCATCAGCAGTGAGTGCGCCTTCCAGACTTTCCAGCACGCGCGCGGCTTCGACTTTTTGTTCAGCCAGCATACGCGCCTTCACATCCTGTTCGGCATAGCTCATTGAATCCTGAATCATGGTGGCGATTTCGCCATCGGTCAGTCCGTAGGACGGTTTGACCTGAATGGAAGACTCCACGCCGGTCGATTTTTCCATCGCCGTGACGCTCAGTAGACCGTCGGCATCCACCTGGAAGGTGACGCGGATATGCGCCCCACCCGCTGGCAGCGCCGGGATACCGCGCAGCGCGAAACGCGCCAGCGAACGGCAATCCTGAACCAGCTCGCGCTCGCCCTGCATCACGTGGATGGACATCGCCGTCTGACCGTCTTTGAAGGTGGTGAACTCCTGCGCGCGCGCCACCGGAATAGTGGTGTTACGCGGGATCACTTTCTCGACCAGGCCGCCCATCGTTTCCAGCCCTAACGAGAGCGGAATAACATCGAGCAGCAGCATTTCGCTGTCCGGCTTGTTGCCGACCAGAATGTCCGCCTGCACCGCCGCGCCAATCGCCACCACTTTGTCCGGGTCGATGGAGGTGAGCGGCGTACGGCCAAAAAATTCGCCCACGCGATCGCGCACCAGTGGTACGCGGGTCGATCCGCCAACCATCACCACTTCCAGCACCTCGCTGGCGTCGACGTTGGCGTCTTTCAGTGCGCGACGACAGGCCAGGAGCGTGCGTTTTACCAGTGAGGCAATCAGTTCGTTGAACTGCTCGCGGGTGATTTCACCGCTCCAGCCCGCCACGTTAACGGTGACAGACTGCGCGTCGCTAAGAGCAATTTTGGCGTCAATAGCGGCGTCGAGCAGTTCGCGCTGGACGCGGACGTCGCTGCGATCGGCAATGCCTGCCTGTTCGCGAATGTAATCCGCCAGCAGATGGTCGAAGTCGTCGCCGCCGAGGGCAGAATCGCCGCCGGTCGCCAGCACTTCAAACACACCACGGCTGAGGCGCAGAATGGAGATATCAAAGGTGCCGCCACCGAGATCGTAAACGGCAATCACCCCTTCCTGACCGGAGTCGAGGCCGTAGGCAATCGCTGCTGCGGTAGGCTCGTTGAGCAGACGCAGCACGTGCAGGCCCGCCAGACGTGCAGCGTCTTTGGTGCCCTGACGCTGGGCATCGTCGAAGTAAGCCGGAACGGTGATCACCACGCCGTCCAGCTCACCTTCAAGCGTTGCCGTCGCACGCGCCGCCAGCGCTTTGAGAATGTCGGCAGAAACGCGAATCGGGTTGAGTAAACCGGCGTCGGTGGCGATCATCGGCAGGCCGTTTTCACTGGCTTGCAGCTGATAGGGCAGATGCGGGTAACGCGTCTGAATATCGACCAGCGAGCGGCCCATCATTCGTTTTACCGAGCTGATGGTATTGGCTGGATCTTTCGCGGCATTGGCGCGCGCGTCATATCCTACCGAGTAGCCCTGCTGCTGGTAGTAAACCACGGAAGGCAGCAGATGACGCCCTTCGGCGTCCGCCAGGGTTTCCGCCTGGCCGCTGCGTACGGTCGCTACGAGGGAATTGGTGGTGCCTAAATCAATGCCCACCGCCAGACGACGCTGGTGCGGTGCGGCGCTGAGGCCAGGCTCACTAATTTGTAATAAGGCCATAATTGCTTCCGAAATCAGAAATCGAGCAGCTTTTCTTCGAGTTGTTCAGCACTGCTTCGTAGTTTATCGAGAAAACGCAGCTTGCGTACAGTGTCCGCCGCCACGTCCCACGTCTGGTTATTCAGTTGTTCAACCATCAGCTGATGGCGGGAGTCGAACATCGCTTTCACCCGTTTGATGAAGCTTTCAAGACGCGCTTCGTCTTTTGCCTGTTCGATCTCATCCAGCTCTTCGCGCAACTCCAGCTGTTCCATCAGGAAGGCGGTGTCACGGACGGTGTGTTGTTCGCTTGCCAGATCAAAACCGTGCAGGGAGAGCAGATATTCCGCGCGTGCTAACGGATTGCGCAGAGTTTGCCACGCCTGGTTGATCGTGGCCGACTGCGAAACTGCAGCCAGTTGCTCCGCCGGGGTACCGCTGGCAAATTTATCCGGGTGGAATTGACGTTGCAGATCCTGAAAACGAACCGTCAGGCTCTGAATATCAATCGGGTACTGGGCGGGCAACCCAAAGAGGGTGAAGTAATCCATAACAATCTCAGGGTTAGCCAGTTAGAACAAACCCCACACGTAGCCAGGCCACGGTGGGGTTTCGGATAACGCGCCGTTAAACGTGGAAGCTTTCGCCGCAACCGCACTCGTCTTTTACGTTCGGGTTAGTGAATTTAAACCCTTCGTTGAGGCCTTCTTTCACGAAGTCCAGTTGAGTGCCGTTGAGAAATTGCAGGCTCTTGCCATCGACTACTACCTTCACGCCTTTATCTTCAAACACGGTATCATCAGTTGCCGGTTCGTCAACAAACTCCAGTACATAAGCCATACCGGAACAGCCGGAGGTACGTACGCCCAGTCGCAGGCCAAAGCCTTTACCACGGTTCGCCAGAAAGGAGCTTACTCGCGCGGCAGCGCTGTCGCTAAGGGTAATCGACATACTCAAACCTCAATTATTTCGCTTCACGTTTGCTTTTATAGTCCGCAATAGCGGCTTTGATCGCGTCTTCTGCCAGGATAGAACAGTGAATTTTCACCGGTGGCAGTTCGAGTTCGTCAGCAATATCGGTGTTTTTAATTGCCTGAGCTTCGTCCAGAGACTTGCCCTTTACCCATTCGGTAACGAGGGAGCTGGATGCGATTGCAGAACCGCAGCCGTAAGTCTTGAAACGTGCGTCTTCAATGATACCTTCATTGTTGACTTTAATCTGCAACTTCATCACGTCGCCACAGGCCGGTGCGCCGACCATACCGCTACCAACGCTTTCGTCGCTGTTGTCGAAAGAGCCAACGTTGCGTGGATTCTCGTAATGATCAATAACTTTTTCGCTGTATGCCATTTTTTAACTCTCCTGTCCTACCGATTAGTGATGTGACCATTCGATGCTGTTGATATCCACGCCCTGTTTGAACATTTCCCACAGTGGAGAAAGGTCGCGCAGGCGGCCAATGGAGTTACGAACCAGTTTGATGGTGTAGTCAATCTCTTCTTCGGTAGTAAAGCGACCTAAAGAGAAACGGATAGAGCTGTGTGCCAGCTCGTCGGTCATACCCAGCGCACGCAGCACGTAGGATGGCTCGAGGCTTGCAGACGTACAGGCGGAACCGGAAGAAACGGCCAGGTCTTTCAGGGCCATGATCAGTGATTCGCCTTCAACGTAGTTGAAGCTGACATTAAGAATGTTTGGAGCACCCTGTTCAAGATCGCCGTTCAGATACACTTCTTCCATATCTTTCACGCCGTCCCACAGACGGTTACGCAGAGTGCGCAGACGCGCCATCTCGCCTTCCATCTCTTCTTTCGCGATACGGTAGGCTTCGCCCATGCCGACGATCTGGTGAACAGGCAGAGTGCCGGAACGCATGCCGCGCTCGTGACCGCCGCCGTGCATCTGTGCTTCGATGCGGATACGTGGCTTACGACGAACGTACAGCGCGCCGATACCTTTCGGGCCATAGATTTTGTGGCCGGAGAAGGACATCAGGTCTACTTTCAGCTGGCTCAGATCGATAGGCAGTTTGCCCACGCTCTGGGTCGCATCAACGTGATAGATGATGCCGCGCGCACGGCACAGTTCGCCGATAGTCGCGATATCCTGCACCACGCCGATTTCGTTGTTTACATGCATAATGGACACCAGAATGGTGTCGTCGCGCATTGCCGCTTCGAGCTCTTTCAGGTCGATAATACCGTTGCTCTGTGGGGCGAGATAGGTGACGTCAAAACCTTCACGCTCAAGCTGACGACAGGTGTCCAGCACGGCTTTGTGTTCGGTTTTGCTGGTGATGATGTGCTTGCCTTTTTTCTGGTAGAAGTTGGCAGCACCTTTGATCGCCAGGTTGTCGGATTCGGTTGCACCGGAGGTGAAAACAATTTCACGCGGATCGGCACCAACCAGCTCAGCAATCTGATTACGGGCGATATCTACCGCCTCTTCAGCATGCCAGCCAAAACGGTGTGAACGGGAAGCTGGGTTACCAAAGTTTCCGTCCAGGGTCAGACACTGCATCATTTTCTCGGCAACACGCGGGTCCACCGGCGTGGTTGCGGAGTAATCGAGATAGATCGGTAATTTCATTGCTCTATAAACTCCGTACATCGCTTCAATGCAAGGAATCAGGCTAACCGGCTGGATGTACGACCGAGTAGACGGGGCGAGTTAACGCCCCGGCCTGATTCTGAAATTCTTTATATTTTTTTGCCCAAAATAGTTCGTGTTGCATGCAGCACGAAATATGACGGGCAAATTATGCGCGTAATTTGACGTCGATCGCGTCTTGTCCGCGGGTGCTGCGTTGGTTTTCGTGATTGTGCTGACGACCAGACACATCCAGAACTTCCTGGTTATTCACCAGTTCACCGAGGGTGATGTTGTTCAGGAAGCCGGTCAGACGGTCGCTCAGATCGCGCCACAGCGCGTGGGTCAGGCATTTATCGCCGCCCTGACAGCCGCCTTTGCCCTGGCAACGGGTCGCATCTACCGACTCATCAACAGCGCTGATAACTTCGCCAACTGCAATACTGCCCGCGTCTTTACCCAGCAGATAGCCGCCGCCTGGGCCACGCACGCTGGAAACCAGTCCGTTTTTACGCAATCTGGAGAATAATTGTTCCAGATAAGACAGGGAAATTCCCTGACGTTCAGAAATATCAGCCAACGGAACCGGGCCCGATTCAGAGTTGAGCGCGACGTCCAGCATCGCGGTCACAGCATAACGCCCTTTAGATGTCAGTCTCATGTCTTACTTAACCTCAAACTCGCCCCTGCCCGGGGTTTTTTATTGTAAAATGGGGGGTATTGCATAGCAGGGGCAAGTCTGACATTCCCGACTAAATTGGTCAACTATTTACTTGACTGTTTTAGTCAGGTATTTAACCTTCTGTGCCTTCAAAGCCTTGCCGGGTGGCGCTTCGCTTACCCGGCCTACAAAATCGTGCGTACTGTGCCACCCGGCAACAGGCCGCATTATTCTTTATTCTTCTGCTCAATAATCGACGCCAGCATCCCACGCAGGATATTCAGCTCCTGTGTTTCCGGGCGAGCACGAGTAAACAGACGGCGCAGCTTATTCATTACCTGGCCAGGATGGGACGCGCGGATAAAGCCCGTCGTCAGCAGCGTTTGCTCAAGGTGGCCGTAAAAACGCTCCAGATCGTCCACCAGCGGATACGCAGCTTCTTCTGGCTGTTCAGCGGTAACACCTTTTTCCTGAGTCGCCAGCCAGGCCATACGCACTTCATAGGCGATAACTTGCACCGCCATCGCCAGGTTCAGCGAGCTGTATTCCGGGTTCGCGGCGATCGCCACGTGGTAGTGACACTTCTGCAGTTCGTCGTTGGTCAGACCCACACGCTCACGGCCAAACACCAGCGCAATCGGCGCTGACGCGGCTTCTGCGACGCTTTTCAGGCCGCATTCGCGCGGATCGAGCATCGGCCACGGCAGCGTGCGTGAACGTGCGCTGGTCCCGACCACCAGGCTACAGCCCGCCAGCGCTTCGTCAAGGGTGTCAACAATTTGCGCGTTGCCAATCACGTCACTCGCGCCTGCTGCCAGTGCGATAGCCTGAGAATCTGGTTTCACCAGCGGATTGACCAGCCACAGATTGGTTAAACCCATGGTTTTCATTGCGCGGGCGACAGAGCCCATATTGCCAGTGTGTGATGTTTCGACCAGTACGATTCGGATGTTTTGCAGCATAATGAGTTTTGTCTGAGACCAGTGTCTAAAGAATATTCAGCCATATTATCATAAACGAGAGACATGATCCGAACTCGCTGCTATACTCTGCGCCGTTTTCGAGTATCCCTGTTCTTTAACATCCAGTGAGAGTAACCGATGCAACATCCTATGTTGACCATCGCCGTGCGCGCAGCGCGCAAGGCGGGTAATGTAATTGCCAAACACTACGAAACGCCAGATTCTGTAGAAACCAGCCAGAAAGGCAGCAATGACTTTGTGACTAACGTCGATAAAGCCGCAGAAGCGATTATTGTCGAAACCATTCGCAAATCTTACCCGCAACACACCATCATCGCCGAAGAAAGCGGTGAACTGGCAGGCGAAGATCAGGATGTTCAATGGATTATCGATCCACTGGATGGCACCACCAACTTCGTTAAACGCCTTCCTCATTTCTCTGTCTCTATCGCAGTACGCATCAAAGGCCGTACTGAAGTAGCCGTTGTATACGATCCAATGCGTAACGAACTGTTCACGGCAACCCGTGGTCAGGGCGCACAGCTGAACGGATACCGTCTGCGTGGCAGCAACTCTCGCGATCTGGATGGCACGATTCTGGCGACCGGTTTCCCGTTCAAAGCCAAACAACACGCTCAAACCTACATGAAGATCCTTGGCAAGCTTTACACCGAATGCGCGGATTTCCGTCGCACCGGTTCTGCTGCACTGGATCTGGCCTACGTTGCCGCTGGCCGCGTTGATGGTTATTTTGAAATCGCGCTGAAGCCGTGGGATTTTGCAGCTGGCGAACTGATTGCTCGTGAAGCAGGCGCCCTGGTATGCGACTTCACTGGCGGTCACAACTACCTGATGAGCGGTAACATCGTTGCCGGTAATCCACGTGTTGTGAAAGCGATGCTGGCGAACATGCGTGACGAACTGAGTGAAGCGCTGAAGCGTTAATTCCTTTCGGTTCCCTCTCCCTGTGGGAGTGTACGGTCCGGGGACATCATGAACACTTGTTCGGGGACATGGTAGACACTTACAACTAAGGCATACGAACCCGTTTATGGAGTCGCTTATGCCCTGGGATGCGAGAGATACCATGTCATTACGTACCGAGTTTGTTCTGTTCGCCTCGCAAGACGGGGCGAACATCCGTTCTCTTTGCCGTCACTACGGCATTTCGCCCGCTAC